>JAAZCS010000354.1 GCA_012513125.1 Treponema sp.
AAATGACTCTGAAATATTTTGAGTCAAAGAAACGCTTTTTTCACATTGCAACAACGCAACAAAAGTAACTAAGAAATACCAATAGTCTTCACAATGAATAATCCATTCATCAGAATTTGTCTCACTGATAATTTTTCTCATTTTTGCAGTATCTGTTAAAAAGTCTAACCATGTTTTATATGCTTTTTTTGACCAAACATCCTCAAAACACATAATATGATTATCTTTTCTTGAATCTGCCTTAAATTTTGTAATAGAAATCGCCTTAACCATTTTGCCATCCACTATCTTTCTAACAATATATTCACAAATAAAAAGCAAACCCATCAAAAAATATGATATTCCACCATTATAAACAGACCAAATTGTATTTGCAGTATCAGGGCTAATAGAAAATATCTTTTCTGAAAAAGCTGTTAATACCGAAATAGTTCCGTTTAAAATAAAAAAACAACACCATATAATAGTGACTTTTCGTGAGTAGTTTTTTACTTGATTTTCATATGATGAACCAATAATTGATTTATCTGCCAATGTGGCAAATCTAAAAATTATTGTTGGTTCAAGAAAAAGTGTACTTCCAAAAATTACTAAGAAAGTTGCACTTACTACGACAGAATACAATTTTAAGAAAATCTCATTCTGTGTAAAAAAACAGAACAGTCCAGCAACCAAAAGTAATGCAGAACTTAGCAAAGGTTTCCAATCAAGAACACCTTTTTCACCTTTTGCTTTCCTTGAACCTGTAGCACTTAAAAAGAAAGCTGCAGCTAGAGCAATTATACACAATGATAAAACTCTTACCGGCAACTTGAAAATTACTAAAAAAGTAAAAACAAGAACAGGGTAAACTGCCGCCATTATATAAAATAAAACTTTTAGCAGTTTCTTCATTTAGCCCATGTAAGGAACAAGAGCATCAACTACATCTTGAACAGTTTTTACAGTTTTAAAAATTGAAGGGTCTACATTTCCTTTATCAGCAGGCATAAATTCTTTCATTTTTACAATCAAATCAATTGAATCAATTGAATCTAAATCTAAATCGTCACCTAAAAGTGCTGTTGGAGTTACAGAATCTTCTTCAATCTCAAATTCTGATACTAAAATTGTTTTTAATTTTGAAAAAATTTCATCTTTTGACATAACTATACATTCCTTTTTATTTATTTGTTCTTTCTGCAGAGATATATTCTGCAAGTGCATTTACCGAAGCAAAGTGTTTTTTTGATTCTTCACTTTCAGAAGAAAATTTCACACCAAATTTCTTCTTTAACGCTACACCTAATTCCAAAGCATCAATAGAATCTAAGCCTAAACCCTCACCGAACAGAGGTTCTGAATCGTTAATATTCTCAGGCTTAATATCCTCCAGTTGCAATGAAGAAATAATCACTTCTTTTACTTCGTTTTTTAATGAATCCATAACAAAAATCCTCTATCTGCTAAATGTTACTAAATAAATTAAATTATTTCAATCACCTTGTAACATTCTCACTTGAATTATTTTTTAGTATGGTTTAGATTGAAAATTAAAATAAAATGTAGAAAGGTTTATAAAAATGGAAGAATCATTATATTCAGTTAATAAATTCAAAAAAGATGACATCAGAGCTGTTAATGCAAAATTTGAAGCACAGAAAATTGCTTTTGCTCCTTTGGCTTTTCAAGCAATTAAATCAATGATGAATTTAAATATTCTTAAAGTTATTGAAGATGCTGGAGATGATGGAATTTCAACACAGGACATTGCAAAAAAAACTGGTATTTCAGAATATGGAGTTGCTGTTCTTTGCGAAATGGCTCTTGGTATGTATGTTCTTAAATTAACTGACGATAGTGACGAAAAATATAAGCTTGGCAAAATTGGTTGGTTTTTATTGGAAGATGATTTAACAAAAGCTAACTTTTGGTTTACAAATGATATTTGTTACCAAGGTGCTTGGGATTTAGAGAAGTCTATTGTTAATGGAAAACCAGAAGGATTAAAAGTATTTGGAGACCAGTGGACTACTGTTTATGAAGCTCTCTCAGCACTTCCAGAAAAAGCCAAAAAAAGTTGGTTTGATTTTGATCATTTTTATAGTGACATTGCTTTTCCTGAAGCTCTTCCTATTGTATTCAGCAAAAACCCTAAAACAATTGTAGATATTGGTGGAAATACTGCTAAATGGTCTATTACTTGTTGCCATTACAATCCCGATGTAAAAATGACTATTGTCGACTTGCCAGGACAAACTGCTGTTGCAGAACAAAATGCAAAAAAAGAAGGGTTTGAAAACAGAATCTCTACTTATAGTGGAAACGTATTAGATGATACAACTGTTTTGCCAAAAAATCCTGATGCATTCTGGATGAGTCAATTTCTAGATTGTTTCTCTTTACATCAAGTTACAAAAATTCTTAAAAAAGTACATGAAGCTGCAAGTGCAAATTCTATTATATATGTTCTTGAACCATTGTGGGATAAACAACGTTTTGAAGCTGGTTCATACGATTTGCAAGCTACATCATTATATTTCACTTGTATTGCAAATGGAAACAGTAAAATGTATAGATTCCAAGAATTGGTAAATGCTATTGAATCTGCAGGATTTAAACTTGATTGTTCACACCATGGATTGGGATCAAATAGCTATACACTTTTAGCTTTCAAAAAGGCTTAATCATTGAATCCTATTTTTATTTCAAATATTTCATGCTGGGCCCCTTCTCTTTACGATGATGATTCAAACTGGGAGTTGTGGGCTTCTGAAAAAACAGAAATACCTTGTTTAAAAGAATCTCCAAAGTTAGAGTTTACTGACCCTCTTTTTAGAAGAAGGCTTAGTCAAATTTCAAAAATGACTATTCAAGTAACGCATGAACTTTTTGAAAATACATATATAAATAGAGATACAAAACTAGTTTTTATATCTCTTCGTGGAGAAATTGAAAGAGAATTCTCAATTAATGAAGGAATTATTGAAGACAATGCAATATTGCCCGCTAGTTTTTCTTTATCTGTTTTTAATACGCCTATAGCAATAACGACATTAGCATTAAAGTTAAAAGGTGGTTATTCTGTTATTTATCCATCAAAGAATGATTTTTCACATGCATTAAAAGCCGCAATTGCTCCTGTATTGGCAGAAACAGAAAAGCAGATAATTTTAATATACGCAGACGAACTAATTCCAGATGTTTACAAAGAAAATCACTCTAGCAAAAACGAACCGTTTGCTTTTGCAGCTTTAATTTCTTCTAAAGAAGCAGTCAATTCTATAAAACTAGATGACATTAATAATATTTGTACTGAACCATCAGCCTTTCTAAAAAAATTATTAAAAATTAAATATAACTTAAAATAACTTTCATAAGGAGAAAATATGTCAAAATCAAAAGATCCTGAAATTGAAAGAAAATATAACTCAAAAGATATTCCGAAAATTAAAAATATTTTTGCTTTTATATACAGAGCAACATTAAAGCTTTTAGCTATTGTGGTATTTGGAGTTGGTGCTGTCTTTTTGTCCGTTTTTGTTTTCCCATTTATTAGATTGTTTTCAAGAAATAAGAATTTTGGTATTTCTGCCAGAAAGTATGTTTCGCATACTTTTAGAGTTTTCTTAAATATCTTACATGCATTACATGGTGCTAGATATATTCTTGATAATCCGGAATTTTATAAAGACATCCATAGCAAAATTATTGTCGCTAACCATCCGTCTCTTCTTGATTTTGTATACATTATGGCAATGGTGCCGAATTCAACTTGTATTGTTAGAGGCGGGCTTACTAAAACACCACTTGGTGGAGTTATTAAACAAGCATATATTACAAACACTACAGATTTTGATGCTTTGTGCAAAAAATGCAAACTTATTACTGATGAAGGTAGCAACGTTATTATTTTCCCAGAAGGAACACGTACTCCTAGGCACGGAAGAAATAACTACAAAAAAGGAGCTGCAAGAATTGCTCTATTCTGTAATTGCGATGTTCAACCTATTTTAATTGCAGGAAGCGACAAATTTGGATTAGGAAAACATGATAATTTCGTTTCCTATAACCATGTTGAAGAGTATTTATTTGATATCAAAGCTTTGCCACAAATCAATATTTCAGAATATAAATCATTATCTGAACCAATTGCAGCAAAAAGATTGACTGAAGAAATGGAAAAAACAATCTTAAATGCTGGACTAAAATACAACGAAAATCATCCACGTTGCAAAACGATTAATAATATTTAATTTCATTTCAAATAAAAAGAGCCGTTGAAAATAATCAACGGTCTTTTTTTAATTTAGATTTCTACATCACCTTCAAACATTAATGATGTTCCTCCTGTTAAATAAACTGTTTCACCAGTATATTTGACTATCAAATCACCACCTCTAACTTTTACTGTTATGTTCTCATTTAATTTACAATAACCATTTAGAACTGCGGCTACCGTAGCAGCACAAGCTCCCGTTCCACAAGCTGGAGTTTCTCCGTTACCACGTTCCCAAGTTCTCATTTTAATTTCATTTGGACTTACCACTCTAACAAATTCAGTGTTTGTTCTAGCTGGGAAAACAGAATTATTCTCAAATTGAGGTCCGATTTTTTCAACATCAACTTTATCCACAAATCCGCAGAAAACAACACAATGAGGATTTCCAACACTCAAACATGTTGTACTATACATCATTCCGTCAACAGAAAGCGGAACATTTACTATTGCCTTATCAACCGCAAGTTCTTTTTTATTCAATTCAACTTCTTGCAACGTCGTCGGCAAGCTTTTTGCAGTAAACTGAGGTTTTCCCATATCAATTGTAACAGATGAAACTTTTCCATTAAGCTTATATATATTAAGTTTTTTTATTCCACTTTTAGTTTCAATTGAAATTTCAGCAGTAGGGGCATTAGGATTTTTCTGTTTCCCAACAATTCCATCTATATCATTATCATATAAATATTTAGCTACACCACGAATAGCATTTCCTGCCATTTTTCCTTCAGAACCATCTTGATTAAAGAATTGCATATAAGCATCTGCTTTATCACTTTTTTTAATCAGAACCAAAGAATCAGCACCTATTCCTGTTTTTCTATTACATAATCTAACAGCTAAACCTTCAGGATTTGAAACTTCTTGTTTTTCGGCATCAATTAAAATGGCATCATTGCCTGTACACTGCATCTTGTAAAAATGAATTTTTTCTTTGACATCACGTAAATCATTTATATTTACTAAACCAACATTTGAAGCACTGTAATTACTCATTAAACTATTTGCAATTGCATTTGCAGTATCAATTGCAGTCAAACAAGGAATATCTCTTTCTACAGTATGACGTCTCATTTTAACCGAATCCGCTCTTGGATTTCGACCTTTTGCGGATGTTGAAATAACATAGTCAATTTTTCCAGAATCAAGAAGTGTTAATAAGTTATCATTTGGATTTTCATGAATTTTATTTACAACTTCAACTTCCATTCCAAAATCTTTTATAGTTTTTGCAGTTCCTTCAGTTGCATATAATTTGAATCCCATATCATAGAATTTTCTCGCTAATTCAGGAATTTCATACTGATCTGTCTTTCGAACAGTAATTAAAACACCACCTGAGCGTTTCATATTATATCCAGCCCCTATGAGACCTTTGAAAATTGCTTCTTCCATCGTAAAAGCCAATCCCAAAACTTCACCAGTTGATTTCATTTCAGGACCTAGTTGCGTATCAACATCCATTAATTTTTCAAAACTGAAAACAGGCACTTTTATAGCAAAATAAGGCGGAATTCTATAAAGACCTGTTCCATAACCCATATCTTTTATTTTTTCGCCCAACATCGCTCTTGTTGCCAATTCAACCATAGGAACGCCAGTAACTTTTGAAATATATGGAACAGTTCTGCTGGATCTAGGATTTACTTCGATAATGTACAAATCATTATTGTAAATTAAATACTGAATGTTGACTAAACCTTTTGTTCCAAGTTTTATCGCCAAATCTTTTGACTGAGTAATAATTTTTTCTCTTAGCACATCATTTAGATTCCAGCTTGGATAAACAGCAATTGAATCACCAGAATGAATACCTGTTCTTTCAATATGTTCCATAATTCCAGGAATTAAAACATCTTCACCATCACAAATTCCATCAACTTCAAGCTCAATTCCCATCATGTACTGATCAATTAAAACAGGATTCTCAATTCCTTGTGCTAAAATTATTTTCATGTATTCAATAACGTCATCATCATTGAAAGCAACAATCATATTTTGACCGCCAAGAACATAAGACGGACGTAATAGAATTGGATATCCAATTTCTTCTGCGGCACTTAATGCTTCTTCTGCAGTAAAAATCGTTTTTCCCTTTGGTCTATTAATATTTAATTTTTCGCAAAGTTCCTCAAATCTTTCCCTATCTTCGGCAACATCAATTGAATCCGCACTTGTTCCAAGAATTCTTATTCCCTGCTGATCCAAAAATTTTGTAAGTTTTATTGCTGTTTGACCACCAAAAGCTACAACAACGCCAATAGGTTTTTCAGTATTAATTACACCCATTACATCTTCTGGAGTCAATGGTTCAAAATACAACCTATCTGCAGTATCAAAATCAGTTGAAACTGTTTCAGGATTATTATTTATAATTGCAACTTCATAACCTAATTTCTTCAATGACCAAACACACTGAACTGATGCATAATCAAATTCAATTCCTTGTCCAATTCTTATAGGTCCTGAACCAAGAACAATAATAGTCCCTTTTGAACTTCTTTTGTCATTTTTCGCAATTTCTGTCAAAAAAGCACTTGCTTCATTATCTTTATCATATCCACCATAAAAATATGGAGTTTCCGCATTAAATTCACCGGCACAAGTATCAACCATTTTATATGTTGCAGGAATATGAGCTAATTTTCCTTCTTCCAATAATTTTTTAGCTTTTACCGCCTCAGAAATAATCCCCGAACAACCAGGAATTTTCTTTCCTGTAAAATTTTCTATTACTTTATCTGGATATCCACTTTTTTTCGCTTTCAAATATAACTGTGTTGTTAGTTCTTCTTTGCCATATTTTACTAACTCGAATGTTTTTTCCATTGAAACAAGATTCATCAATTTATTCAAAAACCATTCATCAATCATTGTCACACTGTGAATATCATCAACATTCATGATTCCGCGTTTTAATGCTTGGTAAATTGCAAAAAGCCGTTGATCTGTACATTGACTAACTCGTTCTTTTATTTTTTCATCTGTTTCTTCTTCAAAAACATTTAGATTTAGCGATGTTACCCCAATTTCTGCACCACGAACTGCTTTCATTAAAGCTTCTTCAAAACTTCTTCCTATCGACATAACTTCGCCAGTTGCTTTCATCTGAGTTCCAAGTTTTCTTGCAGCATAAACAAATTTATCAAATGGGAATTTTGGCATTTTGACAACAACATAATCAAGAACTGGTTCAAAACATGCTGAAGTTTGCTTTGTTACGAAATTTGGTATTTCATCAAGGTTATAACCAATGGCAATTAATGAAGCAACTTTTGCAATTGGATAACCAGTTGCCTTTGAAGCTAATGCAGATGATCTTGAAACACGAGGATTTACTTCTATAACTGCATATGAAAAATCTTCCGGATTTAATGCAAATTGACAATTACAACCGCCTTCAATTTTTAATGCAGAAATAATATTTAATGCCGCAGATCTGAGCATCTGATATTCTTTATCTGCTAACGTTACTGTTGGAGCAATTACAATTGAATCTCCAGTATGAACTCCTACTGGATCAAAGTTTTCCATTGAACAAACAGTTAAAACATTCCCGCTATGATCTCTCATTACTTCAAATTCTACTTCTTTCCAACCAGAAATACATTTTTCAACAAGAATTTGATGAATAGGAGAGCGGTGAAGTCCATTATGAGCTATTTCATCCAGTTCTTCATCATTATTTACAATTCCACCACCCGTTCCGCCAAGTGTAAAAGCTGGTCTAATAATTGCAGGAAATCCTATTTCATCATGAACAAAATCAACAGCATCTTTATATGTTGTAACAACTTTTGATGGAATACAAGGTTCACCAATTGAAAGCATTGTATCTTTGAACATTTGCCTATCTTCAGCTTTGTCAATTGTTTCAGGCTTCGCTCCTAACAGTTGAACATTATGACTCTTTAAGAATCCAGACTTGGCAAGCTCCATACTCAAAGTTAATCCAGTTTGTCCACCTAAAGTTGAAAGAAGACTATCTGGTTTTTCTTTTTCGATAATTCTTTGTATTGTTTCGGGAATTAATGGCTCTATATAGATTGCATCAGCCATTGAATGATCTGTCATCAAAGTTGCTGGATTAGAATTGACTAATACAACTTCCAAACCTTGTTCTTTTAAAGCTTTACAAGCTTGAGTTCCTGCATAATCAAATTCTGCAGCCTGTCCAATAACAATAGGACCAGAACCAATAACCATAACTTTATGAATATTTTTATTAAGTGGCATAACACTAACTCCTGTTCAAAAACAAACTTAATCTATATAAAAAAATAACTGAACTCGCAAAAGCAAATTCAGTTATAAGATTTACAAATAGTAATAGTATGAGCACTTAGATTTAAATCGTTTGTTATTAGATTTTTACACAATTTCGTTTTCATACTAGACAGGAATTATATAAAAAATCTCTTATTTATACTAGCGATTTATTAATTTTTCTTATTAATATTGATATGTATAATCAACCATTGAAACTAATTCATTTACAACAGTATCAAATTTGTCTAAAACATCATATTCAGAAATTTTAGTAATATTTCCAACTGAATCATATTTTAGAACAACGCGTTTAATCATTTTTCTGCTTTCATCGTAAGTAATAACATCTGTTAACACGCCAGCATTACTATATCTGAATGAGTTTTGAACAGATTTTGCACTTATATTATCATAATACAGCTCGTTCTTTACTTTTCCGTCTTCCATATATTCATATGTATATCTTTCATCAAGAGTTCCATCTTGTGCATATTGTGAAACAGTTGACTTTCGTCCTAAATCATCATATTTGTAGATAATTTTCCAAGTTAAACTGCCTTCTCCTGAATATGCTGTTTCATCAACCAAAAGATTGCCGTTATATGTATAAACAACTTTCGCTCTTAAAACATCACCAGTAGCATATTCTGACGAATCAACTAATTTATCATCTTTATATGTATTTACAACTTTACAAATTAATTTTTCATCAGAATCTGTAATAACTTGATTAATCAATTTTCCTTTGATGTCATAAGTATTAACAGTTTTTGTGATTAAACTATCTCTTGGTGTTAATTCTGTTATTTCAGCAATTTTATTAGTTGCATCAAGAATATTTACAGTCTTGTAATTTGGTGTTCTAAAATAGTTTCCAAATTTAGTAGTAATTGAATAATCAATTTGTGTATAATTTTTTACATTTCCGCTAATTGGAACATATGAAAAAATATCCATGGCAAAAACAGATACTCCAACACTCAATGACAAAATGAAACTTAATATTTTTTTCATAAATCCCCCATACGATATTTATATGATTTTCTGATTTTTATTAGTTTATATATTATAGTAATATAATTGATTTTTTGTCAAAATAAACAGTAAATTCTTACATTTTATAGGATTTTTTCAATGAATTTATTTGAAATACAAGCATTCATAACTCTTGCAAAAAAACTTCACTTTACAAAAACAGCAACCGAATTGAATATGAGTCCTTCGGCACTAAGCAGAATAATTACACGCTTAGAAGATGAATTACATACAACACTTTTTGACCGAAATAGCAAACAAATATCTCTTACAGAAAATGGAAACACTTTTTACAAATATGCACTTTCAGCTTCCTCTTCATACACAGACTTACTTTCAAAATTGACAAAAGACGATGGAAGAATCTCTGGAACACTTCACGTTTACGCTTCTGTTACCGCTTGCTATTCTGTTCTTCCTGCATTCATAAAAAAATTAACCGAAAAATATCCTGATATTCATCTTTCACTTGAAACAGGGGATCCAGCCGCTGCAATTACTGCAATTAAAGAGAACAGAGCTTCATTGGCAGTAGCAGCTATCCCAGAAAATGGATTATCTTCTATGGAAACTTTTAGCATTTTCAAAACACCTCTTATTTATGCAGCATCACAAAATGGTCCTTATACAAAAATTGATGGATCTCCTCAAGATATTCTTTCTTCTGTTCCATTAATTCTTCCAAAAACAGGACTTGCTCGAAACAGATTTGATAAGTGGATAAAATCAAGAAATGTAAAACCCGAAATTGCTGCTGAAACAGAAGGAAATGAAGCAATTCTAGCACTTGTGCAGCTAGGACTTGGAATTGGTCTTGTTCCGCAAATAGTTCTGGAAAATGGACCATATAAAAACGGATTTATCATTCATACAGCAGGAAACACTCTTGGTTATTATGATGTTGGATTTATTAGAAAGGCAGAAATAACTGGTTCTGAATCACAACAACAAATTTTACGTGCCGTCGACACAATTTTAAAGGAAGGAGACTTTTATGAATAGCAAGCAATGGGATTATTTTTGTTCTTTTAGAGAATCTTTCAAGCAAAAAATTGAAGAATGGCAAGTTTATTCAGATGAATTGGAACATATTTTAAATAAAATTAACGATATTACAAAAACTCCTGCATATCCAATAGAAACACCTATTGTTTACAATAAGAACTTAGATTTAATCAAAAAAGATGATGAAATCAAACTAATTGTAATTGGCGATAACCCTGGAAAAAATGAACAAATGAAAATAAACAACTCATATCTCGTTGGACAAGCGGGAAAATTAGCTGATAACTTTTTTAAAAATCATCCAGAATTAAAAATTGATTTCAGAAAAAATGTAATCATATTGAATAAAACTCCTATACATACAGCAAAAACAAATATGATTAATTATTTTCATAAATTTGAAGAAAAGAACATTATCAATCTTTTGAATCAAACTCAAATTTGGATGGCAAAAGAAACTGCAAATCTTCACAATGAACTTTTCAAAAACTCAGATGAATCTTATAAACCTGAACTTTGGCTTGTTGGTTATTCAGAACTTTCTTCAAAAGGAATTTTCACAACCTATAGAAAAACATTGCTTGATTCCTATAATACAAGTTCTTCAGATTTTAACTTTTTGGAAAGTTGGTCAAAAGTTTTTGTTTATCAACATTTCTCCATGAATCGTTTTGCTATTGATTTAAAAAACTTTCAAAAAACACACAATTTTCAATTAAATGATTCACTTTCACAATTAGGTGAATTTCATAAAAATAACATTTTTCTGAACTAATTTTCTAATTATCTTTACTATTTATCAGATTTTTTATAGATTAAATTTGTATAAAATCGTTTTTATTCTATGAAGTAATATGAAAAGCTTCAACTTTAGGAGAAGTTATTGGAAAACGCTGTCCAAGATATAACAAAAGCTAAAAATACAATTAGTCAGCTATTACCGTTAATTAATGATGCCGAAAACAGCTTTAAAAGTGCAAGAACTTGGGGTTTTATTGATATTTTTGGAGGTGGTTTGATTACAGACTTAATCAAACACAGTAGGCTAAATAATGCAAGCATCACAATGAATAAAATATCCTACCTATTACAGGAACTTCAGTCTGAATTGAAGACTATAACAATTCCTGTTGATTACAGAATGCAGATGGGCGGGTTTTCTACATTTGGGGATTTCGTTTTTGATGGTGCAATTTTTGATATCTATATGCAATCTAAAATTATGCAAAGTCTAGAACAAGTTCGCATTCTTAAAGGAAAACTAGAACAATTAAATTCTGTTCTTAATAAAATCTAAATGACATTCAAATATATTTTCTTTGATTTAGACGGAACTCTTACAGATCCGGCTGAAGGAATTACAAATTCATTTATTTTTGCACTAAATTATTTTAACATTGAGATTCCTTCTTACAAGACATTATGTTCGTTTATTGGGCCAACTTTAATAAGTACTTTTCAAGATTTTTTTCATTTTTCTGCGTCACAAACAGAAGAGGCTATAAAAAAATATCGTGAATACTTTGCAACAAAAGGGTTATTTGAAAATAGTGTTTACAAAGGAATTCCTGAATTATTGCAATTTTTGACAGAAAAAGGTTTTAGTCTGTTTGTTACAACATCAAAACCGCAAGAATATGCACAACGAATTTTAGAACACTATGATTTATCAAAATATTTCATTCATATTTTTGGAGCAAATATGAATGAAAAGCACGGAGAAAAAGGAGAGATAATACAACAAGCAATTAATTCATCCAAAATTGCTAACAAATCTGAAATTCTTATGATTGGAGATAGAAAATATGACATTCAAGGTGCGAAACAGAATAATATTTATTCTTGTGCTGGACTTTATGGATACGGTTCCTATCAAGAA
>JAAZCS010000355.1 GCA_012513125.1 Treponema sp.
CTTATATTTGACATACTACCATAAATTATATAATCTTTACAAAAGAGTTTTACACAATATTTTTAATAATGTCTTTTATCATTATCGAAACTATTAGAATCTTACTTTATAAAGTTTTATTAGAGGAACAAAAATGAACTCTATCCAAATTATTATTCTTGCAATATTAGCAATTCTTATTTTTTCAATGATTTTCTTTATCATTAAATATTTTTTTCTTCCAAAAAAAGTTGATATTTTACCAAAATTATTAAAATCCGGAAAAACCCAAACTCTAATAAAAACCGCAAAGCAAATTATAGCCAAAGACCCAGATAATTACATGGCTCATTATTATCTTGGACAAGGATACATAAAGGAAAATAAAACAGAACTTGCAATTATTGAATATAAAATAGTGAATGAAACAGCTCTCTTTGAAAATGAATTAAACGAAATCGACTTTAGAAAAGAATACGCATCTCTACTGTTAAAATACAATCAACAGAATGAAGCACTAAAGAATTTTTTATTATTAACAAAATTGGAACCTCAAAATGCAGAAAATTACTATAATGCAGGACAGATTTACGAACTTCAAAATAGATATGATGCTGCCCTAGGTTTTATGAAGAAAGCAGTATTATTGAATAAAAATCATTCCAAAGCTCATGCAGAAATTGGATTAATGCTTTACAGAACAAAACAATATAATGAAGCAAAAAAAGAAATTGATTTAGCTATTAGATTAAGTCCAGAAAATTACAATTCATATTACTATTTAGGAAAAATTTTAAAAGAAGCTAAAGATATCCAAGGTGCGATAAAATCTTTTGAAAAGGCTCAACGTTCTCCAGAATGCAAACAAAAAGCAATAATAGAACATGGTTCTTGCTATTTAATGGCAGGAAGATTCGATACTGCAACTGTTGATTTTCAACGTGCAATCGAACTAGATTCAAACTGTATTAATCCAGAAACGCTTTATGCTAGATATTTTCTTGCTACATGCTATGAAAAATCACGTAAAATTGATAAAGCTATTGAGCAATGGGATATTATTTACAAGAAGAACAAGAGTTTTCGTGATGTTTCTGCAAAATTATCTGAATACAAAGAATTGCAATCGAATGACTACATGAAAGATTATCTTACATCCAATAATGAAACCTTTTTTGAGATTTGCAAAAACGCAGTCACAAAAGGATTTCAATACCAAGTTTTATCTTGTGACCCACAAAAATGGGGTTGTCAAATAACATGTGTAGATAAAAAAGAAGATTCTTGGATGGCAGTTAGAAAACAAATTTTTGTAATTCGCTTTTATAGAGAACCAGACCCTATTGAGGATTCATGCATTCGTGAGTCAGTAGATTTAATAAAATCTTTAAATGGAAAAAAAGGATATCTTTGTTCAAGTTCTGGTTTTACAAATACAGCAAAACATTTTGCAGAAAACAGACCAATAGAATTAATTGAAAAACAAAAACTTGAATCAATACTTTCAATATCAGGCAAATAATGAAAATCTTATGTGTTTCTGATTATGTAGACCCTTTAATTTATAATCAAAATGTAATGAATAACTTTTCCGACATAGATATTGTCCTCTGTGCCGGAGACTTGCCTATGGATTATGTTGATTTTATAGTTTCTGTTCTTAATAAGCCTACTTTCTTTATTTTTGGAAATCATAATTTAAAAGAATATTCATATTACCACAAAACTGAACAAAAACCATATACAGATCAAATAAGTAACTCTGGACTAAACCATGGACATGGTGCAATTTATCTAGGTTTTAAAACTTATGAAAATCGGAATATCACATATTTAAGTTCAACAACAAATAAAGAAACACCTCTATTAATTGCTGGAGCATCAGGTTCAAGCAAATATAATAAAGGCTTATGCCAATACACAAATACACAAATGCTATTCATGCTCATTGGAATGATACCAAGATTATTCATAAACAAATTGAAATATGGTCGTTATCTTGATATTTTTCTCACCCATACACCACCACGACACATCCACGACAAAGAAGATCCATGCCATATTGGTTTTGATTGCTATAATTGGTTTTTACAGAAATTTAAGCCTAAATACATGGTTCATGGACATATTCATCTATATGATTTAAGAGAAGAACGGATATCTCAATATGAAGATACAACAGTTGTAAACGCATATGCACATTGCGTTATTGAATTATAACTAAAAAAAGAAGGAAGAACTTATGAATTTTTCAGCATCACAATCAGAAGAAGATTTTTACAAAGCAAGAAATAAAGCTTTTTTTAACGAAATACAACATTTTCTTTCCCCAGAGGAAGCTTCATTAATTTCGCTAAATGATGTCAAACAATTGATAAAACCAATGAACGAAACTTATGTTGGAATGCAAACTATTGCCATAGATAAAATTGTTGGAAGCGAAGGTCGATACAAAGATTTTGACAATCAATTCTTTCCTAAAAGCTCATTCTTAAAAAATAGATGGGAACACGTAGATGAAGCTGCAATTAATTCAATTATACTTCCCCCAATAAAGGTTTATGAACTTGCAGGACTTTATTTTGTAAGAGACGGTAATCATAGAGTTTCTGTTGCAAAAGCAAAAGGAATTGAGTTTATCGATGCTGAAGTTGTTTCCTTGCAAAGTGAAATCAAATTACGAAAAACTAACAACATTAAAGACCTTGTAAAACAAATCATCAATTATGAAAAAAGGGTTTTTTATTCTGAAACAAATTTTGGTGACATTACCGATTATTGGTGTTTAGATTTTACAACCCCTGGTAAATATGATGTAGTATATAATCATATTTTAACTCATAAATATTTTATAAACCAAAACCAAGAAAAGGAAATTACAATGGAAGACGCTATTCTATCTTGGTTTAAAACAGTTTATCTTCCTATATTGTATTCAATTCAGAAAAACCACATAAATCATAAATTTCCTAAAAGAACACTAAGTGATTTATATGTTTGGATTGTAAAATATTGGGATGATTTAAAAGTTAAGTTTTTTGACAATGAAATTTCCATAGATAAAGCAGTACTGGATTTTAAAAAAACACATAAAATATCATTCTTAAGACTCTTTATTAATAGAATAAAATGTATCTTGCTACGAAAAGCAATTGAAGATAACAATCCATTATCCAATTAATTTATAAACTTGACGGCAAAAAACATCAATGTTAGAATTATAAAAAACATAATAATACAGGAGACATAAATATTTTGACTTCAATTGATTCATTCACAAATATACCTTTACTAATTGTTGCGATAATAAGTTTTCTTATCTTGATTTTTTTAATCATCATAAAACTTCGAAATACAGTAAAATCCAGCATTGTCTTTTCATTATCAATAATAGTTTTAATAGCAGGAACTTTTTATTCGTTCTTCACAAAACACTATATTTATTTTGTCTTCACAACAATTATTTCAGAAGCTCTGATTCTTCCCTATCTTCTAGTTAAGGCATTTGATAATCCTAAAAAAAGAGAAGAAAAAAAGTTAGCAAAAAAGCTTTCGGAACAAGAAGCTAACATAACATCTGATGCCGCAACAAAAGCTGCAATTAAAGAAATAGAACTGAAACATAAAAAACTTCTTGATGTAAACAAAGATTTGTTTTCAAAGGTTTCTACATTCTTTTCAAATGACAACAGTATGGAAAACTTTCTGGAATATGGTAGCAAGCTTATATCAGACAAAATTAATGCCGATGGATGCGTCATATTAATCGCTGACGATTACGATAATTTACTTATTGTAAAATCATTCTCAGGCTCATTTCCGCCTCCATATAAACTACCTGAAGATTTGCCACATAAGCCAATTCGTGTTGAAACAAATTTAAAGTTTGCTCAGTTTCCGTTAAAAGGAAATATTTTTGGTGATATTTTTACTGGTGCAGAACCAGTTTTAATTGCTGATTCAGTAAAGGATCCTAGGATTTATCAAAATGGCCCAGAAGAATTCTTAAGATGCGGTAGCTACATTTTTGTTCCATTAAAACAACAAGATAACATTATAGGAATTGTTGCGTTATCAAAATCTCCAGACAATGAAAAATTCACTAAAGAAAATTTTGATGATGCTATAATTATTGCAGATGCGATTTCTACGTCAATGAAGCCTTTATACAGTTTCCTAGCTTATGCAGAACATACAGAATTAAACAAAGGTGGTAGTATCGCTTCAAAATATCAAAAAGAACTACTACCTCAAAAATTGCCAATTATACCAAATTTGACTTTAGGTTGCTTTGCAAATCTTTTTGAGAATGTCTGTGGTGATTACTACGATATTCTTGCATCAAGAAAAGATAGAGTTTCTTTCATAATGTCTGATATTGCAGGAAAAGGAATGAATTCTCTTGTAATAATGATTATGATTCGTGCAATTTTAAGACTTGCTGTTAATACTGAACAAAGTGCAGCAACTATTTTGGAATGGACTAACAGAGGAATTTGTGGAGATTCATCAAAAATAGATCATTTTGCTAGTATTGCATTAATTAACTACAACAGTATATCTAAATCAGCCCAAATATCTACTTGTGGAAATAATCCTGTATTTTTATACTCAGCAGAAGATAAATCATTTATACAACTTTCAACACCTAGTGAACCTTTAGGAGTTGAAAAAGATACTGTATACAAAAACATAGAACAACAGTTAAAATCAGGAGATATTCTTACTACTTGTACAGATGGGTTACTTGAATCTGTTAATGAAAATGGTGTACAATATTCTACTGAGCGTTTAAAAAATGTAGTAATAAGAAACTGCAATTCAAATGCCAAAGATATAACGAATCGTGTAAAAGATGATTTAAAAAGATATTGTGGCTCAACACAACAATATGATGATCAAAGTTTATTGATTATTAAAATTCAATAGAATTTATTAAGGAGATTTCTTTATGGAACTGAAAATACGAAAAAATGGTGATGTTTATATTATTGACGTAACTGGCGAAATGGATCTTTATAACTCTTATAAATTGAAAGAGTTATTAATGAAAATGCTTGAAAAGAATGTTAAAAACTTTGTAATAAATCTTGAACAAGTTGATTATATTGACTCGTCTGGAATTGGAGCACTTATATATATTTGTTCTACTATAAAGAAAATGAACTTAAAGCTTGCAATATCTAATATTCATGGTTCAGTTAAAAAGGTTATTGAATTAACTAAACTTATGGGTTACTTCCCTATTGCTAATAGTGTAGAAGAAGCTTTATTGATGGTAAAAGAATAAATGAATATTATTACAAAAAGTTTTGTATTTTAGGAGGATTATATGGTACAGGATTTTAAAGAACTAAGATCGGATGAAAATGACCCTTTATTTGATAAAACAAACATGTTAAAGAAGGAATTTCCTTCTGATTTCAGACAGATACGATATTTCACTTTGTTGATAGTGCAATCGGCTCCTACTGAAATAAAGGAACTAAACTTACTTGAACAACAGATTAGTGAAATAATTAAAAATGCCGTAAAACACGGTAATCATTGTGATATAAACAAAAAAGTTACAGTTTGGTATTCTTTCAGTCCAACACATGCACACATTATTGTACAAGATGAAGGCGATGGATTTAAAGATTTAGAAAAATGGAATGATTTCAATAAAAAAAGATTGGAATGTTTACACAACAATGATTTTATGGAATTATCAAATTATGTTACTTTTAGAACAAAAGAATCTGACAGTCAGGATGGAGGAAACGCCTTATTTGCTGCTCTTGAATACTGGAACGGTGGTTTTGTTTACAACGGAAAAAGAAATGCGGTAGCTATGTTAAAAAAATATCAGCAGAAATATCGCAATATAAATAATGATGGTGAGTAGTTTACTCAAGTCCTTTTTATAATTCTTTATAATAAAAAAACACTCAAAATAATTTTGAGTGTTTTTTTTATTGGAGATGGCGAGAATTGAACTCGCGTCCGAAAAAGTAAACCATGCACTTCTACAGATTTAGTTATGCGAGGTAATTGTCGGGAATCAGTAGCAGCATAACAAGCGTTGACTCCGTATTCTAATTAATAAGTCCCATATAACGACTAGACACATTATATAGCAAGTCCCGATTTTTGACAGAATATTTAACGGCTCGGAACAGCGTCGTTAATATTCCGGCTAAAGCTACAATTAAGCAGCTAAAGCTAACTGTTCGTTTTCAGACTCTTCGTCTTCTCTACGTTTTGCAGTTATTGTTTTTGTCAGTTCAAAGGACCTTCACCCTTACCTGCAACACATGACTTCCCAATTCCGTCGAAACCGGTTCATCCCCAATATTACATAAGACCATTTCAAACTTGGTCAATTAGAATATAATATCATTTATTCATACAGTCAAGTATTTTTATTTTACTTCATCTGCCATTATTTTATATTTACTTCCACAATTCTTACATGTAATTTCGACAAATTCATCATCCTTGAAAATATTTTCTTTTGTCTTCGTATCCATATTTTTAATTATATTTAAATAATAAGATTCATTGCATGGACAATCAAAAACAATATTTCTTTCTATTAAAACTACTGGATTAAATTCTCTAAATAAGCCAAAAATTAAATCATCATGATTACCATTTTCAGAAAACCATTTTCCTACTGATGGACAAGCACTAAAAGCATTTTCTACCCCTATTGATATTTTATCCACATCAATTGTTGCTTCCAAATCTTTTTTTATTCCTCCATTAGTTGGCACATATTGAAGATACATTCCTCCAGCCCCTATTACTTCACCTTTAGAATTAAACTGAATGCTAGAGTTAAATGCAGTATTAAGCTGATCAGACTGGTTAAAATAAGAAGCAAAATCTTTAGCAATGTTTCCAGAACCTATTTCAACAGAACTTTCATAAGGAAATTTATCATTTTCGTTTAGTCTGGAAACTGTAAGAGTTCCTTTTCCTAAATATTTTGACAAATCCCAATTCTCAACCGGTTTATCAATATTAATATTATCGTTTAACAAATAACCCCTTAAATAACCAGATGAATCGATTTCTATACAATAACCTTCAACAGGGCCGTCCAAATTCGCCTTTATAATCATTTTACCTTTTTCTTTCATCATAGGAATTAGAAGTGCTGAACATATACAAGCTTGTCCAAGTATCATTGTTTCTAATATTCCTAAATTATGTTGTAGCCTTATTTGATTGACAAACCTAGTGGCATTAAACAAACATCCCCTAAACAAACCGTCATTCAACATAAAAACTGACATTTTATCAGATTCAAGCTTATTAAGACATTCAATTAATTCTTTGCTTTCAATTTCTTTTTTTATCATACTTAAAATATAATATTAATTAAAACAATAGAAAAGTGATTTTCTTCTATATATGAATTCTTATTGACAATTTTAACTTACAAAGGTATTCTGAATTAATTTTATTATATGGATGGTTTATTATGGCTATTGATGAAAAAATGCAAACTATAAGACATAGTTGTGCTCACGTTATGGCAGAAGCTATTTTAAAACTGTTTCCAGGCACAAAAATTGCAATTGGTCCTGCTATTGAGAACGGTTTTTATTATGATTTTGAATTCCCTAAAGATGTTAAATTTACAGACACCGATATCCCTACCGTAGAAAAAGAAATGAGACGAATTATTGCAAATAATTGTAGTTTTATAAGAACAGAAGTATCAAAAGATAAAGCATTAGAATTATTTAAAGATCAACCTTACAAAATTGAGCTTATAAATGATTTACCTAAAAATGAAATAATCTCAACTTATCAGCAAAATGATTTTATTGACTTATGCAGAGGCCCACATATTTCATCTACAAAAGAAATAAACGGACAAGCATTCAAATTAACAAAAATTGCAGGAGCCTATTGGAGAGGTGACTCTGAAAAACAAATGTTAACACGTATTTATGTAGTTTGTTTTGCTAATCCAAATGAATTAAAAGACTACATAAAAATGATGGAAGAAGCAGAAAAAAGAGATCACAGAAAACTTGGTCAAGAATTAGATTTATTTCATCTTGATCCAGAAAACCCTGGTCAAATATACTGGCATCCAAATGGTTGGAAAATTTATACTACAATTCAAAATTATATTCGTTCAAAGATTCTTAAAGATGGTTATGATGAAATTAACACTCCTGCTATTATGCCAAGAACTTTGTGGGAACGATCTGGTCATTGGGGACACTACAAAAAAAATATGTTTATTACAGAAAGTGAAAAAAGACTTTTTGCTATTAAACCTATGAATTGTCCTGGTGCAATTGAAGTTTTCAAATCTAGACAACGCTCATATAAAGATCTTCCAATGAGACTTGCTGAATTTGGACATGATGTTAGAAATGAACCAAGCGGAACATTACACGGCATCATGAGAGTTAGAGGCTTTGTTCAAGATGATGGACATATTCTTTGTACAGAAGAGCAAATAGGATCTGAAGTTACTAAGTTTTGCCACTTGTTAAAAGATATATATACAGATTTTGGCTTTGATAAAGGAATAAAGGTTATGTTTTCAACAAGACCTGAGGATCATGTTGGCACCGAAGAAGATTGGGACAAAGCAGAAAACGCCCTTGCAAAAGCATGTGAAACAGCAGGTCTTTCCTATGAAATTCAACCTGGTGAAGGTGCATTTTATGGTCCTAAACTTGAATTCCAGTTATTAGATTGTTTAGGAAGAAGTTGGCAATGTGGTACTATTCAAGTAGATTATCAGCTTCCTTCTGCAGAGAGACTGAATGCTGAATATATTGGATCAGATAATGCAAAGCACCACCCTGTTATGCTTCATAGAGCTGTATTCGGTTCCTTGGAACGTTTCTTAGGTATTTTGATAGAAAATTATGCAGGAGCATTACCAACATGGCTTCATTTTGAACAAGTGTCTGTAGTGCCTGTCAATCCAGATTTTAACGATTATGCAACAAAAATCTCTTCAAAATTGGTAGATTTAGGCTTTAGGGCAAAATCATACACTAATGAAGATAACATGAAAACAAAAATCAAAATGCTTACTACAGAACACAAAGTACCTTATATTCTAGTTGTTGGACAACGTGAAAAAGATACAAACTCTGTTAATGTACGCTTTAGACCGAGCTCTGGAAAACAACAACAAACTTTTACTGTTGAAGAGTTTATTTCGTACATCAATGATAATGTTATAAATAAAAAGACAGAAATCTAACTTATAAACAAAAAAAACACTTAAGTCAACAATCTTAAGTGTTTTTTTGTTTGTTAAAACTATTTGTTAAAATAAAAGGCTATTTCCGTAAATAAAGTGATAAACGATTCCTATAAAATGCAGTATTATATTTAATATTATCATTTCTTTTTATAAGGGGATTTAACTAATTATTTATGTTATACAATGAACAAAAACTTTTTAAGAAAACGAGAAGTTATTATCACGGAGCTACAAGTATTAATTATAATGAAACAAATTCAAACTTTCCGTGGTTTTTTATTACTACAAGTTTTATGTATGCAATAATATATGCAAGAAAAACAGAAAATAATTTTGGTGTTATCTATAAATATCATTTAAATAATGAAATCAATATTTTTAATGCACAATCAAATTATGATTTTTTAAGATTGAAAAAATCATTAAATGTATCTGCAATGGAATGGGATGAGATAGAATCAATTATTTTTTACCAAGATTGGGCACTTTTAGGTGAAAGTTTACGTAATAAAATTGCAAATACATTAAAGAATCTTGGATATCAAGTTTTTTTTTAATTTTGAATTAACTAGAGATTCAGATTGTACTTTTGAATATAATGAATACTATACAGTGTCGCCATCTATTGGACTATTTGATTTATCCTGTCTTACTAAAACAGAAACACTTACACCAGATGAATTTGAAAAGTAATGTAGTATTTTTAAAATTGCACATAAAAAAGAATTAGAATATAAAATGAAAACAATTCCCGCGATGTTAGATGAAGGTAAAAATGAAGACGAAGTGCTCGAATATGTTTTTCAAAGATGCCCAACATTGCAATGGTCAGAAATAAAAGAAAATAAAAAAACTATATTATCTTCATATAATGATAAATCATTTAGAAAAATATATAATGAATCTAATGATTTACGCAAACAAATTATTAATGGAGAAAGAAATTGGCTAGGGGAAAGTTTAAGTAATTAAACTAATGGCTATGTCCGTAAATATTAAATAAGGAATTTCCATCATTAACTGAAACTATACCCATTACCCACCTTTTGGAATTTTTTGCTTTACTATTATATCCAAGAAACAAAAAACCATACCTTTTTCATCTTTGTGATATATTATAAAGGCTGGGTCTGAAATTAAATCTCTTAGAATCCCCATATAATTGAGTCTCTTCTCATCATCATAAGAATGTGATTGCAGCTTTTTGTACAAATTCCCTTTTCCACCAATCCCAATTTTTATTTTACCAATTGGACTGTTCCAAATATCTGGAACAACACTATTAATTATCTAAATTATAAATCACTGGAAAGAAATGTGAATACAAACCAACATATACGGATACCCAGAACACAACCTGTCAGATGGAAAGTGCTAGCAAAGTATATATTAAAGACTTGGATGCACTGAATTCTTACACGTTTGATACTACAAAGGAATATTCTGTTAACATGTTACTAATGCAAGTTATATGTTCCAAGGTTGCAGTGGATTGACAAGTGCAACAATACTAATAGGATTTCCAATTGGAAAAAATACATTCTCTGGATGCACAAACTTAACCACAATCACATATACTGGAACAACTACCGAATGGGATGCTGTAATCTCTGGTCTTGCATCTGGAAATGATGTCCTTAAAACTGCAACAATCACTTGTTCTGATGGTGTTTACACTGCATCTTAAACTATTCAGTCAATCTGATTGGCAGGGCATTTCTTATGGGAACATTCTTGCTTAGGAATTTTTTCCAGACTACAAGTGATTTTTTTGATGATGCAGTGATTGTGTTAGTTCTGACAGTGAATGACTTGCGACAACCCTTGCAGATATATCTTTGTGTAAGTTTATTTAGTCCGTTTCGTACAGTTGAGGTTGACTTGCAGTGTGGGCAAACGATTCCCTTTTTGAAACGTTTGTTTTCAACGAAATGGTCGAATATTTCAGTTTTGGTGTTTTTATCTGCAAGTAGGGATAGAAGTCTATCTAGGTCTGTTTGTGAAAGTTTGTTGATATTTTCTAGTATTTGTTCCAGACTGTTCATCATATTATCCTTGGTTTTTCGATACTAAGATTAACATAATGCACCTAGGAATTATCGTTCACTAAAAATCACTTTATTTACGGACATAACCAAATAAAAAGACCTTCAAAAAATATTGAAGGTCTTTACTTTCGGGATGACAGGATTTGAA
>JAAZCS010000356.1 GCA_012513125.1 Treponema sp.
GATATTGCAAAAATAACAGGGCACGAAAAAAACGGTAAAAAAATTGTGGAAAAAATAGATTCTGCAATAAAATCTATTTATCATGAAAACGAAAACCACAAAAAGGTTTATTGGGAAGTTTGGAATGCACCATATATGAGTGCCGGAAGAACATCTTTTATAAATGACATAATTAAATATTCAAATGGTGAAAATATTTTTTCTGATATAGAACAAGCTTATCCATCAGTGAGTGAAGAAACAATAATTAACCGCTCGCCTGATGTAATTTTAATTCCATTAAGTTCTGGCATTACTGTAGAAATGGTCAAAGCACGGAAAGGATGGGCTTCAATTCCTGCTGTAAAAAATAATCAAATATACTTAATTGATGATAACATCTTTACAAGAGCGGGTCCTAGAGTTGTTGAAAGTATTCAGACTCTTTCAAAATTGATAAATGAAAAATAATTTAATGAAAATAAGAAATTTGGTGCTTTTGATTATCTCATTGGTGTTGTTGTTTCTTATTTTTATTATTTCGCTTTCTGTTGGTTCCGAAAAAATCAGTTTTTTTTCTGCAATGAAGCATTTTTCTGAGGCAACAGATTCACTAAATTTTGACTATATAATTCTTTTTGAATTGCGGCTTCCACGATGTTTGCTTGCGATGATTTCAGGTGCCCTTTTGGCTGGTGCCGGTGCTGTGTTCCAAATGTTTTTTCGGAATCCGCTTGCAGAACCTGGAATTATTGGTATTTCGTCAGGGGCTACTCTTGGTGCTGTTGTTTCACAAAGTGTTTTTAATGTAACAGCAATTACTGTGGCTTTTTCTTCAGTTTCAAGTTTTTCAAATTCTGTTCTCCAATAAGTTTGTTTGCTTTTGTAGGTGCGTTGATTGCAGGATTAATTGTAACGTCGTTAAGCTTTGGAAAAAGTATCAGGGAATCAAGTTATATGTTGTTAATTTGTGGAACGGCATTAGGAACTCTATATTCGTCAATTTCTTCAATTATTTTGTTAACAACAAACAAAGAATTGCATAGCATTTATACATGGATTTTGGGAAGCTTTAATGGGCGAGGGTGGAATGAGTTTTACTTTACACTTCCTTCTGCAATCATTTCTGTAATAATCATGTTTTCTATAATGTCGAGCCTTGATTTGTTAAGTTCTGGACAAAAGAATGCACTTTCGCTTGGTGTAAATGTGAAAAAGTTGCGAATTCTAGTTTTGATTTCTGGTGCATTGGCGGTTTCTGTATCTGTATGTGCTGGCGGAACAATCAATTTTGTTGGATTAATCGCTCCTCATATAGTAAGAAAATTCACTTCATCAAAAGGAAAAACACTCATACCATTTTCTATGATTTTTGGTGCAATAATTCTACTGATTTCAGATACAATCGCGAGGACAGTTATAGCTCCGTCTGAATTGCCAGCGGGTGTTATAACATCAATTCTAGGTGTTCCGTTTTTTCTTTCATTAATAATTAAAAAGAATAGATAACCCTCTAGAAGAAAGATACAGGAACGAATAGTTATATATTTACTAAATAAACGATTTAACTAGCATTTGTGTTGAAAACGTTGTTACACGTCTTTCTATATTAACTATCGCATATTTATATCGATAATCAAAGGATATTTGCGAACAAGAATGCTTAGATTACTTACGCAATTATATAAAGAATAGTAACTATGAGTTTGTTCCTAATGGTGGTTCTGATTCTACGAAATCAGATATATTGGTTCTAAAAAACGGTAGAGAAGCTTTTTATATTGAAACAAAAATGAGCCATGCACAATGTGGTCAATTTGTTGCCTTTCCAAATTCAGATACACGAAAGTTTGACTACTCTCCATACAATGCATTTAAAGAAAACCTACAGTCCCAGTCAATTCTAGAGAAGATGTCAGAAGAATTTGATTTTTATGAAAATCCTCAAACTGATGGTATTGAATTGAAAATGGATTCTGAATTCTTTTCTGCTTGGATAGGAGCATTTTATACAGCAAAAAAGTATAGTGAATCATCAAATCACGTTTATGCTTCTATGAAAGCTGCTCCTGAAATCTATAAAATACAAGGTTCAAAATATACCTATCAATTAAAACCAGAAAATGGTTTGTTCAAAATAACAAAATTAGCTAACACATCTAACCCAAATGTAATTTTTAGCATTTCTTTAATGAACAACCAAGAACAAATTGATTTGGTGAAAGTAAATAATATCTTCAATTAAATTCACTTTCTAAAAAAGAACAATATTTCTTAATTGCATACTTCAATACAGAATATTGTGTTGAAGTATTTTTAAACTCAAAACTATTTGTATAAGTAGGATTTTTACAACCTGAAGAAAAATATTCTAAAAGTTTTGAGCATTTATCTTTTGCATATTCATAATCAATATTTGATAATTTTATTTCAATTTGTTTTATTCTTGAAATAAAATCCGATTGCATCTTTTTGGAGATGTTATTCTTATTTAACCAATTTCTAAAATCTAACTCTTTCATTTTACGCTGATAAAGATTTTATTTCTTCTTGTCCAGAAAATGTTTTTCCAATTTCTATAGCAATATACTGTAGAACATCGACTACAACAGAATTCCCAAATTGTTTATAAGCTTGGTTTTTATTTTTACTCATAATAAAATTGTCTGGGTAACCCATAATTCTAGCACATTCTCTAGGGTGTAATTTTCTTGGACGTCCATTCACTAAATAGCCACCTGTTTTAGCAAATATACCACCACCATAAGCAGATAAAGTAATAGCAATACCTTTAGTACTATAGATACGTTCACCTTGCCCACTTTATTTACAATACCTAAGCGAATGGTGGTGTTGCTATATTTATTATCTTCTTGCCCATTATAAAAAGTGTCTGTTCTGTTTACAAATAAATCTTTAACAAGGCTTTCATCTTTTAATAAAAAATCTTCTACATGCTTTTCTAGTTTAAACTGTTTTGGATAATTAAATTCTTTATTCACTACATTATTTCTAAAACAAATCATGTAGATTCTTTCTCTTTTTTGAGGCATTTCGTAATTAACAGCATTAAGTACTTTTTTATTAAATGTATAACCTAATTCAAGCATTGTATTTTGTACTACAGCTAGGGTATTTCCATCATCATGGGTAGCAAAATTCTTAACATTTTCCATGAAAACAACTTTAGGTCTTTTAGCTTTTACAACTCTTGCAACATCAAAAAATAATGTTCCTCGACTATCTTCAAAACCTCTCTGTTTTCCACTAATCGAAAAAGCCTGACAAGGGAAACCTGCACATAGAATATCGTGATTTGGAATTAAATTTTCGTTAACTTGTGTAATGTCACCTTCTGGTTTTATACCAAAATTTTCCTCATAAACTTTTTGTGCAAAAGAATCCCATTCATTAGCATAAACGCACTCAGCACCTAAAGAAGATAATGCTAAGTGAAAACCACCTATACCTGCAAATAGGTCTCTAAATTTAAACCCTGTCAATGATTTGTTTTGAATGTTTATCATAACTATATTTATAGCGCAGTGCGACCTGTCCGCTTAACAAAAATTATGTCAAATCCTGCGTGTACAGCGTTGTAGCTTAATTTGTTGTTATTCTTTTTTAATAAATGGGTTATATTAAAAAAATGAAAAAATCGCTTTGTGTTGAAAATCTCTTTGCATATTATGACAAAAATCTGGTGTTGAAAGATGTTTCGCTGATAATTGAACAAGGGGAATTAGTCTGTATAACAGGTGCTAACGGATGCGGAAAATCAACTTTGTTGTCGGTTATGGCACATTTAACTGATGATTCACTTCACATAAAAAACTCGATTGGTCCAGTAATAAAAAGCGATGATAATTCTGAAATTGTCGTGTCATCATTAAAAAGAAAGGAAATTGCACAAAGAATAGCATTTATGTCGCAAAATGAATTTTCAACATGGAATTTCAGTGTTCAAGATATAGTGTTAACTGGAAGATATCCTTATACAAAAAATGGATTTTATACTGATGCAGATTATCAAAAAGCAGATGAAATGATTTCACTTTTGGAAATTAGTGAATTGGCTTCTAAGAATATTCATGAAATTTCGGGTGGCGAATTTCAAAAGGTGAGAATTGCACGGGCTTTAACACAAGCGACAGATTTTATTCTTTTAGATGAACCGACTTCCGGGTTAGATTTTATTTATGAGGGGAAAACGCTTTCATTTTTACGGGATTTAGCTCATGAAAAAGGGCTTGGAATTGCTGTTGTTATTCACAATTTAAATTTAGCATTGCAATACGCTGATAAAATATGTCTTATGCCGAAGAATAAAAAGAATTATTTTGGAATTCCGAGCGAGGTAGTAACAAAAGAAAATCTTTTTGACTCATATAATGAAAATCTTACTGTTTATAATCATCCACTTTTAAACTGTATGCAAATTGAATCTATGTTATAATTATAGAATGCAGAAAAACAAGATTTTTTCAATTATTACAGTCATTTGTTTTATAACAGTTATTTTTATTCCGATTGGGCTTGCAATTATGTGGTTTTCAACAGAGTGGAAAAAGAAAATAAAAATTATCATTACGTCTGTTCTGGCTTCGCTTTATGTTGTGATGATAATTCTTCTGTTAGGGTTGCAGCCTTCAATAAACACAAAAGGAATTAAAATACCTGTAAATTCTGATTATTAAGATTATTTGGATGTCTCGTCTGATTCGGCAAAAACTGAAAGTGAATTAGTGCCTGCAACAAGTGATGTTCAACTAACTAAAACACGAAATTTTGGAACAAGCATTTTGGTCTTTTTGTTTTTTTTATTAATAATTGTTTTTATTGTTATTCAAAATTTGCGTGATAAGAAAAAAACAAAAAGTGATAATTCGTATGTAGACACCAGTTTGTATAAGCTTCCATTGACTAAAGAAAGCATAATGCCAATGGTTCATTACTTAAATTTAGATAAAAAACCTGAAGAAGAGATTTTGTTTGCGTCAAAAACTATAACAAAAAATAATCCTGGAGATTTTGTTATTACAAACCAAAGAGTTGTCTGTTCCGGTTTAGAAGAAAATTATGAACTATCGCTTTCATCTTTAGAAGCAGCTTTGTCGGTTTCAAATTCTGTAATGAAATTAACTTCTGGCACAAGAAAATATTTTATTATATTTCCCGGTGACCAGTTGAAATATGCACTAGCAGTTTTGAGATGGGCTTGTTCTAAAATCTAGTTATTTTGTTAATGAACTTCTGTCTAATTTTTCAAAACCATCAGTGAGAATCTGTGCGATTTTTTCTAGTTTTTTCAAATCGCCTATTCTTCCGCCTTCAATATTCATTGGCATAACAGGATCGTGAAGTGACATTCTTAATAAAATCCAACCTTGAATTTCTTCAGAATCAAAGTTAATTCTAATGCCTTCAAATGATTGAGGAATATTGTAGTTGAGTTTTTCTGCACGTTCCTTAAATTCAACCAAAACTTTTTTTCCATATTCCGAAAAGTTTTCATCTTTGATTTTGAATCTGTATTCTGCTTCTTCGGCTAACGGTGGTAATTCTTTTATCAAACTATCAAGTTTTTTACCTTCTTTTGAAGCATTTGCAAGTGCAATAATTAATTTTACGGCGAGGAAAGCACCATCATCAAGATAATAGTTGTCTTTTAAAGCGCCATGACCTGAAGTTTCCATTGCAAGAGGCGATACAATTCCTTTTGAATTTAGTTCCTTGCATTTGTTAATTACATTTTTATAACCGCGCATATAACATAAATGTTTTAGACCAAGAACTTTTTCTAGAAAATATGTCAATCTGTTTGATGTAACAGAATCAGTAATAATTGTACTTCCAGGGTATTCTGGAGCAAGAGTTGCGGCTACCATAGCGATGATTGAATCTCTGTTTATTTCGCTTCCATCAGAAAGAACTGCGGACATTCTGTCAACATCGGTATCAAAAATAAGTCCAAAATCTGCTTTGTTTGTAAGAACTGCATTGCGAATAGAATTCATTGCCTCTTTGTTTTCGGGGTTTGGAATATGATTTGGGAACATTCCGTCCGGTTTTAAAAATTGACTTCCGGTTGTATTTGCACCAAGTGGTTTTAAAATTTTATCAACGAAAAATCCACTTGAACCATTACCTGAATCTACAACGATATGAATTCCGTCCAATGGTTTGTTTGTATTTCCAATTCCGTCTGAAATTTTATTTTTCAAATATTCTGCATAAATGCTTATTAAGTCGATATTTTTAATTTCATTTGCAAACTTTTTGTTTAATGTGAGTTCAAGATAATCTTCTGGAATCTCATTTGCGATTGATAAGATTTCTGTGATATCTTCGTGTTCCAATCCGCCATCAATATCAAAAAACTTTATTCCATTTCTGTTGAATGGCAAATGGCTTGCTGTAATCATTGCAGAACCATCAAATTTAGTTTGCTCAAAAATAAGCGACATGAACATTGCAGGTGTTGTTGCCATGTTGCAATTGATAACTTTAGCACCGGTGCTAATTATTCCTTGCATTAAAGCGTTTGCTAATGTTTCACCTGTAACACGCGAATCTCTTCCAACGCCAACAGTTAGTTCTTTTGCTTGTTTGCCAGTTTTTTTTGAAAGCCAACTTATAAAAGCACTTCCGATTTTTGTTGTAATATCTTCTGTTAAGTTTACATATTCACCTTCAACACCATCTATAGCGATTCCGCGAATATCACTTCCATTTTGTAGTTTTAGTATATTTTCATTCATTCTTGTATTATACATAATCAGAATATTATTGTCAGTCCGTAAAAACCTTTATTATAAATGTGTAAAATGAAGCAGAATTGTGATAAAATGTTTGTATGAAATTCACTAAAAAAAATAAAATTATTTGTTTTTCGATTATTTTAGCTTTGTTTCTTGTTATATTATTTTTTCTAATTTTGAGTACGTTACAAAAATCAAAAACAACTAGAATCGCTTTTTATGATTTGCCAGAAAATGTTTCAAACTCCATTCAAAAAGAAATATCTGATTTTAAGGGAAAAGATTGCAAATTTACTATTCTGGATTCTTCAAAACCCTTGCCACTAAATATATCCAAAAAGTATTCAATTTTGTTTTCGTGGAAGAATAAAACTACTGAAGAGGCTGCCACCAAAGCTGTTGAGTTTGCACCAGAAGTATATAACGTATTTCCTACAAATATTGCAAAATCTAGTAAAGTTGATGGAAAATATTTGTACATGCCGATTTTATTAGATCATTTTGAAATTTCTTATTATGAAACATTTAGAAAGAATGCAGAACTGAATTTTCCATCAAGTTTTACAAGTCTAAAGTCTTATCTTCAAGATATAAAAGAATATGCGCAAATTCCTCTAATTTGTGCTGGCAGTGATGATGAAAGTTTGTTCAGCTTTGTAAGTGTCTTTTCTGATTCTTTGTTGGGTTATGATGGATACAAGGAAATTATTGAAAATCTTTCTAAAATGAATGTTGCAAAAGATGAATTGCCAAAAAAATTAACACTTGTGCTTGATGAAATAAAAGAATTTCAAAACGAGAATTTAATTCCTCAGAATTGGACTTCTGCTCAAGAAAAAGATGTTGATACATTGATGGAAAATCATATGATTGATGCAATTTGCATGAAACTATCAATGCATCGGACAAAAAATTTGTTGTATATCTCACATTATGAGACAATGCCTTTTCCTCCCGAAGATTTGGATATTTCACATACATTAGTTGCTCCAGAAGTTTGTGCGGTTATGTTTGAAAAAAAGAATGATGAGGCACAGATAGTAAATAATTTATTATCAATGCAGACTCAAATAAATCTATCTGAAAACACAAAACTTGCTCCTGTTACTTCAAGGGCTCAGTCTTATGACATGCAAGCTGATGATGTGCGATATTGGGCGGCAATTTATCCTGCAGGTCCAAATCCAGATATTTTTTCGGCGGCTTTTGCATCAAAAAAAGACAAAGAAAAAATTGCTGAAAGAATTCGAAATTATCTAAAATAAAAAAAGCGGAAGTTATTCCATAGAAATTAGCAAACTATTGTTGATTGATTTTTACGCAGCCGAATGGGGTGTCTTTGTATGACTTAAAATCAGTGATTAATTTTGCAGCTTCAGTGTTCAGTTGAGTTAATCTTTCTGATTTTTGTGTTTTCTCATTAAAAACGAGAGGATTTATATACCTTTGTTTTACTTGTAACGATACGCAAAAGCTGTTTGGAATCGTTTGTTGAGTATGTTCGATTTTGGTCATTGTTCTAAAAGTGTGATACAACTGTTTGATTTTATTTTCTTCCGCTGAAGAATTATTGTTAGCAAAATAATTGTCTAATTTTTGTAGAATATCCTTTTCGGACCAAGACATAAAATCATCTTCATTGAGAATTTCTGCACTAACAGATTTGTTCATTATTTCACCAAGTAATTGCAGAGTTAATTTATTTTCATTCAATTGAAGAATATGACCTGTCATACAAAACTTTTTGCAGTAGTTTAATGCTATTTCTTCTGATAAAAAGCCCAATTCTGGCAAATGTGACTCATTTTGTACTACTCTAATATTTTTGTAGGTTTCTTCAATTTCTGATAAAGTCCAGCTACCTTCTAATGCGGCTCCAGACGGGAACATGTATTCAAGGCGATCGGCACTCAATTGTGGAATCTCGTTGTCGGCAATCGGGTACAAGTGATAATCTTCAATTTTGCTAGCTTCGATTCCGTCATTTTTTAGAAGAGACATAAGTTGTTTGTCTTGGTGAATTATTGTGGCAGTTGGAGCTTCTGTTGTTGTTTGAGTGAGTGCGTCGCCTTTCCGAAAATCTGATACATGGCTAAAAACCGGTGTTGAAATGTCATGAAAAAGCCCAGAAAGAGTTTGTTCTTTGTCGTGCGTAAAATTCCAGATTATTAATGCAACTCCAATGCTGTGGGCGAGTCGTGAATAATAGAATCGGTTTTGATAGAGATTTGTATAGTCAGTTCCGCAAAGCAAACCGATTCCCGAAAGGCGTTTCATAATTGGCAGGTCAATGTATTTTTGTATGAAGAGGGGATAATCAGCTGATAATATTCTATGATATTTTGAAATATCAAAAACAGTTTTGGGATAAATTGATAAAATTGTTTTCCAATCGAAATCAGTGTAATAATTCATTTACTTCTCTAAAATTTTTACATCCAATTTGTTGAATGGAATTTCAACTTTTGCATCGTCAAGAACTTTTTTAATTGCACAAAAGATTTCATTCTTTGCTTTTATAAAATTTTTTGGCTCAAACCAGACTGCAACTGTAATATCAATTCCGCTATTGTTAAAACATTCAAACCAAGCTGCGGGTTCTGGGGTTGTTAGAACGGATGGACATAATGAGGGCGCTTGTAATAAAACGTCAATTATTTTATCCATTGGTGTATCATAACTTACAGAAACTGTAAGCGTTAATCGTCTTTGATTATGATAAGAATTATTAATTAGATTATTGTTGATGATTGAAGAATTTGGAATTCTGACCATCTGATTATCGTATGTATGAACTGTAACTGAAAGTAGGTTTACTGAATCTACAATTCCAGTGATTCCATTGATTGTAATTGCGTCTCCAATTTTCAGTGAGCCTTCTGTTAAAACGAAAATTCCACTAATAAGGTTGCTTACTGATGTTTGTGCCGCAAAACCTAATGCAACACCGACGACTCCGGCAGCTCCTAATAAAGCAGATAGTTTTACTCCGAAAAGGCTTAAAACATACATAGAAACAATTATATAAAAACAGTATTTCAAAAACTTTTGGATAATTGTACCACGTTGAACATTATTTTTTAGTGAAGGAAGTTTGTTCATTGCGTGAAGTAAAAATTTGTACAAAATAAAAAGAAAAAATAATACAACTATTGCACCAATAAATTTAAAGAGATTTTCCCAAGTCAGAAAAGACTGAAGCCAAACAAAAAAGGTGTTTGTTTGTTCTTGAATTGTATTTGTAGCTATTTCTGTAATATTTTCAATAGTATCTTCCATAATGAAACTCCTTGATAATTAATAATAGATAATTCCATTTTATTCCATAGTGTTGTTTCTTTTGCATAAGTCATTTATCAAGCAATTATCACATTTTGGGTTTCGGGCAGTGCAGATATATCGTCCATGTAGTAAAAGCCAATGATGTGCGTTTTGCATAAAAACAGGAGGAATTCTTTGTAAAAGGCTTTCTTCAACTTGTTGAGGGGTTGAACCATTTGCAAATCCAATTTTTGGGCAAATTCGTAATAAATGCGTATCGACTGGCATCGTATTTTGATGAAAAATCACATTTAAAACTACATTTGCGGTTTTTCTGCCAACACCAGGCAGCGTCATCAATTCTTCTCTGGAAGACGGAATGATGCTATCAAAATCTGTAATCAATTTTTTACTTAGCAAAATGATATGTGATGCTTTTGTTCTAAACAGTCCAATTGATTTAATGTATGAAATTAGTTTTTCTTCGCCTAAATTAATCATTTTTTCTGGTGAATCAACTATTTCAAAAAGAGGTTTTGTTGCTTTGTTCACACTTTTATCAGTTGCTTGTGCAGAAAGGACAACAGCAACAAGTAAAGTATATGGATTTACATATTCCAATTCTGATTTAGGGTTAGGATTTTCTTTTTGGAATCTTTTGAACGCTTCATTCATTTCATCCGTAGAAAGTAGAATCATGATAATTTACTATATCAAAAAAAAACGAGCGACTCAAATAGTGTCGCTCGTTCTCAAGATTTTATTAATCTCTTTTATTTTACTAATTTTTTAAGTTCATCAACTTTGTCTAATTTTTCCCAAGGGAATTCATCACGACCAAAATGACCATAAGAAGCAGTTTTCTGATAGATTGGGCGTTTTAAGTTTAGTGTTTTTACAATTCCTGAAGGAGTGCAATCAAAGACTTTTTTTACAGCTTCAACTATCTTTTCTTGAGGAACTTTTTCTGTGCCAAAAGTGTCAATCATAATTGAAACAGGGAAAGGAACTCCAATTGCATATGCTAATTCAACTTCGGCTCTTTCAGAAAGATTTGCAGCTACAATATTTTTTGCAATGTATCTTGCCATGTAGGCCGCTGAACGGTCAACTTTTGATGGGTCTTTTCCACTGAAAGCTCCGCCTCCGTGGCGTCCCATTCCACCATATGTATCAACAATGATTTTTCTTCCTGTTAATCCAGAATCTCCATCCGGTCCGCCTGTTACAAAGCGACCAGTTGGATTTATGTAGTATTTTGTGTTTTTATCAAGAAGTCCTGTTGGTTCTAATACTGGCTTAACTATCTGATTGATAATTGTGTTTTTAATTTCATCGTATGAAACTTCTGGATTGTGTTGATGAGAAATAACAACAGTATCAATTCTTACTGGTTTGTAGCCATCATATTCAATTGTAACTTGAGATTTTGCATCAGGTCTAAGCCATTTGATTTTTCCGCTTTTTCTGAGTTCTGTAGCTTTGATTAACAATTTGTGTGAAAAAATTATTGGGGCTGGCATAAATTCTGGAGTTTCATTGCAAGCAAATCCAAACATCATTCCCTGGTCTCCAGCTCCTTGTAAGCCTTCATATTCATCAAGACCTTTTCCAACAACACCTTGGTTAATGTCAGCAGATTGAGCATGAAGTTTGTCAATAAACTCCATTTTGTTTCCATCAAGACCATAATCATCAGAAGTGTAACCGATGTCGCAAGCTGTTTTACGTGCAATTTTTTCAACACCCTTTTTGAATTGATTCAAATCGATGTTTTTATCTTGAAAACCAATTTCTCCTCCAACAAGAAGAAAATTTGTTGTTGCAAATGTTTCGCAAGCAACATGAGCGTTAGGGTCTAGTTTTAAACAATGATCAAGAACTGCGTCAGATACTTGATCGCAAAGTTTATCAGGATGACCTTCGCCAACTGATTCAGATGTAAATAAATATGATTTTTTGTTAGATAAGATAGTGTCCATTTTGGAACTCCTATTTAGCATGATTTATTACTTCATACGAAGTAACTTCCGTCCTGCAATTTGGATAACTCGACGGAATAGAATAGTAAAACTACTTATAAATTAAATATAGTGATTTGTTGATGTATTGTAAAGTTATTTGTTTTAATATATAATTAGCATATTCAGAGTTATGTGAATGTAAGTTTTGATAACTTGCAAGGAGTGTGATTTATGTCCTTAAAAAAAACTTTTTCAAAAGAAAAAAATAAATGTGTAGTAACTTTTACAGTTTCTGCTGAAGCTGCTCACGGAGCTAAAAAAGTAAATATAGCTGGTGATTTTAATAGCTGGAGTAGTACAGATACTCCATTAAAAGCTGATAAGAGTGGCAATTTTTCAATTAAGTTAGAACTTGATGTTGATAAAGAATATCAATTCCGTTATTTGTTAGACGGCACAACTTGGGAAAATGATTGGAAAGCTGATAAATATACTCCAGCACCATATTCAAATGCAGATAATTCTGTTGTTGTAACAAGAAAGAATATATAATAAATAAAAAACGGGCTAATTAATAAATTAGCCCGTTTTTTATTTATTTATTGTAATTTCGTTTAATTTTTTGTGAAGTAGTCATTTCCAAAGGCTTGTCTAATATTTTAATCCGAGAAATTTGGGAATAAGGTTGAAATGATTTGTTAACTTTGTTTACAATTTCTTGAATTTCATCGAGAACTTCATCATTTGTAAAATTATTTCGCTCAATCTTTAATCTTTTGTATAATTCGTCACTTGGATAAATTAGTGCTTCTATAGCTTCGGATTTAGTTTCTTCATTATCAATATAGCTTTGAACAACTATCTGTTGAATTGAATCAAAATACAATTGGAAAGAATCTTCAATTTCTTCTGGATAAACATTTTTTCCACCGCTTGTAACAATCACATTTTTAGCTCGTCCGCACAGCATGATATATCTGTCTTTGTCCATCCATCCAAGGTCGCCTGTTTTTAAAAAGCCGTCATCAGTGAACATTGCTTTAGTTTCTTCTGGCATATTATAGTAACCTTGCATAACCATCGGACCTTTAATTGCAATTTCGCCAATTCCGAATCCTTTTTTTGATAAAAGTGGATTCTTATTGATGATTTTAACTTCTTCATAAGGATAAAAATCTTTTCCGACGCTTTGTATTTTGAATTTATCAACTGGGTTTAGTGCAATAATTGGTGATGTTTCTGTTAGACCGTAACCTTGGATAAAATCAATTCCCATTGCATTATATTGCTTGAAAACACTTGTTGCTAAAGGTCCGCCACCACAAATGGCAACACGTAATGTATAAATATTTGCTTGCTGTAGAACTTGTTTGAATAATTTTTTTCCAATGTTTTTTCCAGTAATTTTCTTTATTAAGAATGAAATGTTGCTCAGTAATTGTAAAAGAATAGAGATAACTGGACCTTTTGATTTTATCCCTTTGTTAATTCCTGATAAAAGCTTGTTGTATAAAAGAGGAACGCCTAGCATTACAGTTATTTGACCTTCTTTTAATTCTTTCATCAATTTAGAAACTGCCATGCTTTTTCCGAAAACTATTGATGCTCCAGTTTCAAAAGGGTTTATAAAAGCTGCCTGCATTGTATAAGCATGATGGATAGGTAAAAGTGCATAGAAAACATCTGTTGAATAATGGTTGAAGTTTTGTTGTGCAATGTAGCCGTCACTGATTAAGTTTTTATGAGAAAGCATTACTCCTTTTGCGTTTCCGGTTGTTCCTGATGTAAAAAGAATTGCAGCTGTATCATTTTCATTTGCATCTGAAGTGAATGTCTCTTTATTTTTTGGCATTAAGTTAAAAACATAATCTTTGCTTTCTGGATTGTTTATAGACAAAGTTTTTATGCTTTTAAAATTTGAATTAAAAGTTTGTTTCTTTTCGTCATCACAAAAAATGAATTTAGGATCAGATTTTGAAACAAGATTAATTATTTCGTTTTCATGAAGTCCATTATCTAGTGGAATGATAATTCCATTTGCATATAAAACTGATAAATAGACTGTAGCCCATTCTGGTGAGTTTTTACCAGTAACAATTACATGTTCGCCCTTTTTTAAGCCATTTTCACAAAGCCATTTTGCAATGTTTTGAACTTTGGAATAAACATCAGAATAAGTAAAAATACGTTTTGAATCAGAAGGACCACTAAAATCTACAAAAAAAGGACGTTCTGGATATCTTTTTGATTGTATATTCAATAGTTCTGCAAAAGTTGGCCATTCTCCCTTAAAATCTTTGCCTCTAAACTCCTGTAAAAAATCCCATGGTAATGTTTGTTTCTTAGTCATATTGAATAAATACCTCAACCAATATTCTAACATGGATTTAAAAATATAGAGTGTTAAAAAGAGAAAAATATTTTATAATGAAAGTCAAAATGAAAATAAAAAAATTAAAGATTAGTTTGCCAGTTAAGGTTGCATCATTCTTGGTGCTTATGTTTTCTATTTCTTGTATAAAACTTTGTGCAGAAACGATGACAACAGCACAAGCTCAAGTGTACAGGGAAAAATTTGTTGACGAATCAAAAAAGTATGTTGGTAGTCCTTATGCATATGGCTCAATAGGTCCAGATTCTTTTGACTGTTCAGGATTAATATATCACTGTGCAAGGGAATCTGTAAAAATCCAATTGCCAAGAACAGCAAAAGCAATTTATAGCTATGTTCGAATTGTTCCCGAAAAAGACAGAGAAGTTGGTGATTTATTATTTTTTAAGACTAATTCAACTGCAAGTGTGACTCACGTTGGAATTTATATAGGAAATTCACAGTTTATTTCTGCAATTAGTGATGGTCCAAATACTGGAGTTATAGTTTCGTCCCTTAATCAAGATTATTGGAAAGGAAAATATGTGGCGACTGGTCAATTTATTCCGTCTGGCAAGGCAAAAGGCGAACAGAAAGATGAAACTATTGTAAATGCTTCTACTGAAAAAGAAGTTGCCACCAGTGCTGATTCAAATGCAAAGTCTTCTTTTTTGGATGATGTCGTTTTAGATGTTACTTCGGTTTTTGGTTGGTCATTGTTTACACAGAATGGATTTATGTTTCAGGCAAAAGCGGCGGAAGTTCAGTCGAATGTGCGATACAAAAAATGGGTTCTTCAACCTGGAATTGGCTTCGCACTTAGATATAATTTTGTGCAGCGGATTTTCCAAATTCCACTTTATGTCAGTTTGACAATGAATGATTTTGTTAGATTTTATATTGGTCCAGTTTTTTCTTTTGGTGAAATTGCATTTTCTAACACTTTCAAAAAGATAATACCATCTGTTTTGCCAGGAATTATTGGAATTTCATTTTCAACACCAAATGTAACTTTTGGAAAATTCAAATTTCAACTAGTGCAAGATGTAAGTTATACAGTGTTTAATAATATGGATGGAGCAGCTCTTTCATTTAATGAATCTATTGCGTCTGGTCTTAATTTTTTTACAGGAATGAGAGTAACTTTTCCGCTTTCAGTTTTTTAATCAAGTATGAAAAGATTTTTTATTTTATTGTCAATTCTTAGTCTCTTTTTTATCAGTTGTGAATCGGAAAATGTTTTGGAGCAAAAAAAAGATGGTTCTGTAAAAGTTAGTTTTTCTGAAAATTCTTGCGATGCGATAATTGAATTGATTAAATATGCTACAGGTTCCGATGAGGGAAATATCGTTTTTGACGTAAAAGAAATCATTTCGAGCTTAGATAAGAATAAATTTTCTCAGACAAAAGCATATTCAAAATTTGGAACAGATTTATCTATAGAGACAAATATTGTTGATAAAGAGAATTTTCTTTTTTCAAGTGGAATCTTAAAATCAAACGGAGAGTTTTGTTCTGTATTTCTAACAGAAAAGAATTTAGTTCAATTTTATAAAGAATCAGATGAACAAATTGTATCTTTTTTGGATTTGTTATTGGCACCAGTTTTTTGCGATGAAAAAATGACAGAAAATGAATATTTGGAAGTAATTTCATCGTTTTATGGCAATGAGTTTGCAAAAGAACTAAAACAAAGCAATATTTTGTTCAAAAAAATCGATGTGAATGGAAATAAAAAAGAAATGAAACTGTCGCTTGTGGAGCTTCTTACTCTTAATAAAGATATATTATTTTGACTTTAATACATTTTTCATAGAGAATTGTTATATTATTATGCTTTTTCATATGTAAAATTAGAAATATGAAAAAAGAAAAACCAATTTTTGTTAATCAGATAGGCTTTAAACCTAAAGCACCCAAAAGTGCATTTATCTCGGAATCAATTGTAAAAGATGATTTAGTTTTTTATATTGTCAATTTTGATGATAAAGTTGTCTACAAAAATACTCTTCAAAAACCAAAAGAAGATAGACTTGTTGGTGAAAAAATATATGAGGCAAATTTCTCAGATTTTACAGAAGAAGGTGTATATCGCATTTTATGTAATAATGTAAAAAGCTATTCTTTTAAAATAAATTACAACTGTTATGATGATTTGTTGTTTTCAGTTTACAATTTTTTTAAGATTTCAAGATGTGGTGAAGAAATAAAAGAGGGTGATTTTGCACGCCCTGCCTGCCATACAGCAAGTGCTTTGATTTACGGAACAAATGAACATAAAGCTGTAAAAGGTGGTTGGCACGACGCTGGGGATTACGGAAGATATATTGTAAATGCAGCAAAAGCCGTAATGGACATGCTTCTTTCGTACAATGAATATAAAGCTAAATTTTCACAGTTTAATCTTTTGAAAGAAATTCAATTTGAATTGGAATGGATGCTGCAAATGCAACGTGAAGATGGCGCGGTTTACCATAAGATTTCTTGCTATCATTTTTGCGGTTTTATCAATCCTCAAGATGAAAAAGATGAAATTGTGATTTCTCCAATTTCTACTACAGCGACAGCAGATTTTGCCGGCACTTTAGCATATGCTAGTTTGATTTTTAAGGAAAAAGATGAAAAGTTTGCTGAAAAGTTGCTTGAAGCAAGTGTAAAGGCACAAAATTATCTTGATAATCATGTTGATGAGTTGTATAAAAATCCACCAGCAATTACCACTGGTGAATATGGAGATGATAACGCAACTGATGAAAGATATTTTGCTTTATGTTCCCTTTTTGTGGCTACTGAAGAATCTGATTATTTATTGAAAGCAAAGGAATTAAAGAAAAGCGTAAAAGATTATATTGGCTGGGGAAATTTTGGTGGCTACGGAACTGAAATTTTGCTAAAAAATAAAGATTTAGTTGATGATAAAGATTTTATTTCTACGTTACAAACTGAAATTATATCTCTTGCCGATGAAATTGTATCAGTTGCCGAAAATTCACCAGTTGCTTATTCTGAAAAAAGAGTTTATTGGGGATGTAACGGTGGCATTTGTGATAACTCTCACATTTTATTTATTGCAAACTCTATTGAAAAAAAAGATATTTATCTTGAAATTGCTCAAAAACAATTGAGTTATTTGCTTGGTTGTAATCCTATTTCTATTTGCTATGTAACAGGAAATGGCGAATATTGTTCTGAACATACTCATCATAGACCATCTGTTGCAACAGGAAAGGAAATGAAAGGAATGTTGTCTGGTGGACCAACAGAATTCTTAATTGATGATATTTTGAAGAAAACTTATAGCGAAAAAAATGTTCCGCCATTAAAGAGATTTCTTGATGATGAGAGAAGTTATAGTTCAAATGAAATCGCAATCAATTGGAATTCTGGAATAGGTTATTTGATAACTGAAATAGCGTATTGGTGTTAAGGGTTACAAAGAGGAAAAAACCTTACCGAGCGAATCATTAATTACTAGATTTGCATAGTGATCTTGATTTGTAGGTGTTTTGTTTATCAGAATAAGGTTTTTTCCTTCAAAATAGTCGATTAACCCGGATGCTGGATAAACAGAAAGCGATGTTCCACCAATAATAAGTGTGTCAGCATTTCTTATAGAATTGATTGCATTTGTCATGATTGATGAATCGAGAGGCTCTTCGTAAAGAACTACATCTGGTTTAATTAATCCACCGCATTTATCACAAAGTGGAATTCTTTCAGTTGTGTTTTTACTTTGTCTGATTTTTTCTTCTGAATAAAAAGAATTGCATTTTGTACAATAATTTCTAAGTGTACTTCCATGAAGTTCATAAACTATTTTGCTACCAGCTTTTTGATGCAAGCCATCAATATTCTGTGTGATTACCGCTTTTAGAATTCCTTTTTGTTCTAATTCTGCCAATTTAAAGTGTGTTATGTTTGGTTGAATATTTAATGGAAGAAGTTTTTCTATATAGAATTTGTAGAATTCCTTTGTTTTTGAATAAAAGAATGTATGACTAAGAATTTCTTCGGGTGGATAATTCCATTTTTGATAGTATAAACCATCTGCACTTCTAAAATCCGGAACCCCTGATTCTGTTGAAACTCCAGCTCCTCCAAAAAAAACTGCATTTTTGCTTTCGTTCATTATTGCTATAAATTCTTCAATCTTATTGTTCATTTTCTTCTCTAATTTAAATATTTTTTTTCAATCCGTAATAACTATTATATCACTTTTATAAAGTATGGATTGAAATGAAATTAATGTATTTGCGATTTTGTGACGAAAATAGAACTGAAGTTTTCTAATTTTTTTAAATGGAGATATTTTTGTATGAAGAATAAAAAAAGTTTTTTATTTTTAATTTCTTTTATTTGTATTTTAAGCTCGGTTAGTGCTCATGGAAAAAAGGATATTGAAGATAAGCAAGTAGAAAATAAACACAGTTGGCAAGAATCATTTCCATTAGATAATAAAAAAGCTGGTAAATATAACATAATGATTACTGCCAAAGATAAGGGCGGAAATACATATGTTGAAGGACCGTATAATATTTACATAGATCCGCTGTCTGATTTGCCTGTTTGCGGAATTACAAACCCTAGTCAAAATATGAGAATTGTTGGTAATCTAAATATTGTTGGAACATGTGTAGATGATGATTCTGTTTCATACGTTGAATTAGTTTTAGATGGCGACAAAGAAAATCCAATTAAGGCTTCTGGAAAAGAATTCTGGTCTTATTATTTAGATACAAATAAATTGGCAGAAGGAATTCATACAATTCAAGTTACCGGATACGATATAAACGGACTTGCAAGCAAACCTACTGTAGTAAGTTGGCATTTGGACAGAAGTAAACCGCTGACACAAATAGTTGATAAAGAAATGGGTGTTTTGGTTTCGGGAAATGCTGTTTTTCAAGGAACTGTTGAAGATGGAAATACAATTAAGGAGTTGTCTTATTCAATAGATAATGGGCAAGTCTTTAAGCAGATAAAAATACCAAAAAATAAACCGTTAGTAGATTTCAAAATTTCTGTCGATACAAAAAAGTTTCCTGATGGGCCGGCTGTAATTTGGTTTAAAGCTGTTGATAATTCCGGTTCTGAAGGCTTGTATGCGTTCTTGTATTTTATTGATAATACGCCTCCAGATGTGCAAATAATTTATCCGACTGAAAAAGATGTTATGGATGGAAAATTCTCTGTAGCAGGATTTGCAAAAGATACAATTGGAATAATCGACTTAACTTGGACGTTTGGAAATAAAACTGGTTCTATTGATTTAATTCCAGGAAACCCTTATTGGAGTGTTAATCTTGATACTATTGGTCAGAATATAAAATCTGAAAAATTTACCATCAAGGCAACAGATAAAACTCAGAACATTGTTGAGGTTTCAAAGACAATCACAATTAATCAAGAAAACGACAAGCCTATTGTTACAATTTCAGATCCTATTGTTGATAAGCAAGTTGGAAATGATGAGGAAATATTTGTTCGTGGAATTGCCGTTGATAATGATGGGGTGGCATCGGTAACAATTCAGCTTGATTCAAATGAACCAATTGTTCAAGAAACAAAAGGCGTGTTCTATTATAAATTGTGCCGAAGTGATGATTTAAGTGCTGGAAATCACAAAATTACAGTTACTGCAACTGACAAATTTGGTGTTGTAGGCAATTCGTCTGTTGTGAATTTTACAACAAAAGGAAAGGCACCTGTTTTTGCAGAAGGAACTGTAAGTAATTCACGAGAAAAAATAGCATTTACAAATGGAATGGAAATTCATCCTGAAAGCAATGCCACTATAAAATTTAATGTTTCTTCACAAGTCGGTTTAGTAAATGTTCAAAGTGAATTTAGCTCGGGTAAAGAATCTGTGATAAAAAATGAAGTTGCGTTAAATAATTCATCTTCATATGAATTTTCATTTCCTATAAGTCCTGCATCTGGAAAAGGATATTCAACTATAAAATTGACTGCAACAGATAGCATTGGCAGAACTACAGAATATAAAA
>JAAZCS010000357.1 GCA_012513125.1 Treponema sp.
TGTCATTATGTAATTCATCTTTAATTACAGGATAAATAAATGATTAACACTTTACCCCATCTTTTATATCACCAAGGATTACGTTTTGGTGAAACAACTGCACAACTTTCAAAAGATGAAAAAGGCATTTTTCAGCCAACCTCTTATAATGAATTATTAAATCAAACATTAAATTTTGCAGGTGGATTATTATCACTAGGTTGCAAAAAAGGAGATCATATCGGTCATATTGCTGATGATAGGCAAGAATGGCAAGTTGTAAGCATCGGAATTATGTCTATTGGAGCTTCCGATATTCCTCGAGGGACTGATGTCACAAAACAAGAACTTTCTTACATATTAAATTTCACTGAATGCAATACCGTTAGTGTAGAAAATCCATTTGTGCTAGAAAAACTTTGTTCCGTAATAGAAGAAATTCCAACACTTAAACACATCATTTTAATTGATGACAAAAACCAGTCGTTAGAAAAATATGAACTAAAAAACATCCAACTTCACAGATATTCATCTATTCTTAAAAAAGGAGCTGAATGGAGAAAAAACAACCCGTCGTTAATTGAAAAAATGATTCTAGACGGAAAAAGCGACGAAACAGCTACGATTATTTTTACATCAGGCACTACAGGAACACCAAAAGGAGTTGAATTATCACATAACAACTTTTTATGTCAACTTCAGCCAATTTCAGAGCGGCTTGATTTTCACAAGGGGGACAGAACTCTTTGTATTCTACCAGTTTGGCATGTTTATCAACGTCTTTTAGAATTATATGTTTTTTATTTTGCAGGAACTCTTTGCTACTCAAAACCTGTAAGCAGCATTTTATTAAATGATTTTTTAAAAGTAAGACCGCAAATGATGCCGTGTGTACCCCGCGTTTGGGAATCACTATATCAGGCAATATCAAAGAAAATAAAAAAAGAATCAAAACTCACATGGATTTTGTTTAATTTATTATCTTCTATTTCATGTCAGTCCTTATTCTTAATGGATTCTATCAAGAACCGCAAGAAATCTTTTAAAAAAATCGGATCAATAAAACTAATGATGAGGAAACTTCTATATATTCCATATGGGATTCTTTTTCCATTTAGAGTATTGGGCAAAAAACTTTTCTTTAACAAATTAAAAGAATTAGTTGGAGGACAATTTATTGCAGGAATTTCTGGTGGCGGAGGATTTCCATTAAAATTAGACAGATTTTTCAATTCAATTGGAATTAAAGTTGTTGAAGGTTACGGATTGACTGAAACAGCCCCAATTGTTGCTTTGCGAGATAGATTTAATTCTGTTATTGGAACGATTGGAAAACCATTGCCTTATAATAGTGTAAAAATACTGAATGATAAAAAAGAACAAGTTATTTTTGGTCAAAAAGGAATTCTTTTTGTAAAAGGTGACAACGTAATGAAAGGCTATTACAAACAAAAAGAATTAACTGAAAAAGTTTTAGACGAAGACGGTTGGTTTAACACTGGCGATATAGCAATTCAAACATATACTGGTGAATTGGTTATCAGAGGCAGACAAAAAGATACAATTGTATTACGAAGTGGCGAAAATGTTGAACCATTCCCTATTGAAGCAAAACTATCTGAATCACCATATATCACACAAGCTGTTATTGTTGGACAAGATGAAAATAGTTTAGGTGCATTAATTATTCCAAATATCGAGGCAATACAAAACATAGCTATTCAACGTCAGATTAAGAATTCAGACAATGTTACAAAACTTTTAAACAGCGATTTTACAAAAGAATTAATTATGAGGGAATTGGAAAAATTAATCTGTAGTAAAAATGGATTCAAAAACTATGAACGCGTAAGCCAATTCTCATTTCTTGAAAAATTTGAAAATCCAAGTGAAGAACTTTCAGCTAAAGGTGAAATTATTAGATATAAGATTTATCAAAATTACAAACATTTAATATCAAAAATGTATATAAAAGAAAGCAAAAAACAACGTTTATCCGAAATAATCCAGAATCTTCTAGAAAACTAATATTTTTGATAGAATCAATTTATGATTTACATACGAAAAGCATTAAAAAGCGATATTGATTCTATCATGAATATTGAAAAAGACTCTTTCATTCCTCAAATTCAAGAATCAAAAAGTGTCTTTGAAAAACGCATAGAGTTCTTGAATGAAACTTTTTTAATTTTTACAGATTCAGATAACAACGAGATTATTGGATATTTAAGTGGAGAATTTCTTGAAACAATACCGTCGGCAAAAGAAGACATAAAATTAAACCATTTGCCATCATGTAGAAAAAGCGAACTTCTCTACATAAGTTCTTTTGCAATATCACCTTCAAAAAGAGGTCAAGGAATTGGAAACAAACTTTTTTCAGAAAGCATCAATTATTTTCTAAATAATTTTAAGATAAATGAGATTGTTCTGCTTGTAAACGAATCTTGGGTCAAAGCTAGAACTATTTATGAAAAACAAGAATTTGAAGAAATTAATATTTTCAAAAACTTCTTCAAAACAGAAAAAAATTCATACACAAATGGAATTTTAATGAAAAAATCATTTATATAATAGAAAGATTGTCGGTACTTTTCCTATTTCTGGCAGTTTTTCTTTTTTCCACTGCTCTACAGTTCTTGATTTAATGAATTCCTCTTCACATGTAATTCCACTTGCAATACACAATTTTGTTGTCGGTCTTAAGTTTGCCAAGATAGTTTCAATCATTTTTGCATTTCGATACGGTGTTTCAATAAACAGTTGAGTTTGATCTTCATTATATATTTTATTTTCAAGTCGTTTTAAAGCTTTTACTCGAAGAGGCAATTCTACTGGCAAATATCCGTTGAATGCAAAACTTTGACCATTAAATCCACTTGCCATAACTGACATAATAATTGAAGAAGGACCTACCAATGGAACAACTTTTAAATGTTTCTTTTGTGCAATTGCCACAACATCAGCCCCCGGATCTGCAATAGCTGGGCAACCTGCTTCTGAAATAATTCCTACACTTTCTCCTTTTTCCAAGGGAATAAGATAATTTCCTATTAAATTCCGATCAGTATGATTATTAAGTTCATAAAATGTTAATTCATCAATATTGATATCTTTATCTACTTTCTTTAAAAATCTTCTCGCTGAACGTATGTTCTCAACAATAAAATGTTTAATCTGAACAATAATATCATGATTTTTTGCAGGGAGAACAGAATCTATTGAAGTTTCACCGAGAGTAACTGGGATTAAATATAATGCTTTTTCCATGACAAAATTTTATACTAAATTCATGAATATTTCAATAAAGGAACTTGACACAAATTCAAAATATCTATAAAGTATAAAAACATATTGGAGCGATACCAAAGCGGTCGTACTGGGGCGGGCTTGAAAACCGTTGATCTGCAAGGGTCCGGGGGTTCGAATCCCTCTCGCTCCGATTCCGCTGGAGGTGTGGTAGAGCGGTAATACAACGGATTGCTAATCCGTCGGTTCCCCAAAGGGCCGGGCAGGTTCAACTCCTGTCGCCTCCGTTCAAACGACACCCTTCACAGTGATTATGAGATTGTAGCTCAGCTGGATTAGAGCATCACCCTGCGGAGGTGAGGGTCGCACGTTCGAATCGTGTCAGTCTCAAGAAATTGGCTCATCTTTGATGAGCTTTTTTTATGTATAAAACAATTATTGACAAAGAAAATCACTTCAGATAGTATTTTCTTGATTTTTTTAGAAAGAATCTTTTTGATTGGTTATTTGGGTTCGATTCCCTTACTTTCTAATATTGGACTCAGATGTTCTGCACATTTTCGCTAGAAAACCCCGCGAGAGGAGGAATCCAGCAACGGTATTTAGATGAGAGTGGTGCCGGAAATTATCTGGGTCCTTTTTTATTTAATCAGCATTTCAGCCAAAGCCACAAAAGATGGTATTGAAATCATACACAACAAGCTTGAAAGTGAAACAATCACGCTGGCGTAAGCAGAATCTTTATTAAATATACAAGATAAACTTGGAACACTTGTTGCAGCGGGACACATTGAACAAATCAACACCACAAAGCAAATCATTTTTATCTGTTCTACATTACCGAACAATTTGTAAATAACAAAAACCAAAATTATATTAACAACTGAACAGACTACTATTCTTACAAAAGAGAATTTAATTATTCGTAATATATATTCCTTACTATCCATCACTGCAGAATCAGATTTAGAAGGAAGTTTAAAATCTGCAAACAAAATACCTAACAAAACCATTGCAATCACTGTATTGCATTCACTTACCATTGATATAGGAGTTACCAGAAATTTTGGAATAGATAACGGTGTGCAAAATAAAATCAAACCAATTACCACTGCAATAATATTGGGATTTGTTACTATCTTCTTCAAGTTAATTGATTTACTCATTTGATAATATCCATATGTCCATAAAAAAATGTTAAAAATAATCAAATAGCCCATTAAAAAGAAAATACCTTCATTTCCAAAAACTCCGCGAATCAAAGGAATTCCCATAAAACCACAATTTGTAAAAACGATTCCAACCTTCTCTATTTGGCTATAGCTTTTCAACTTTTCATTTTTTTCCCTTGTAAAAACGAAACTAATTAATATCATGACAAAATGAATAACTGCTGAAATTATCAATACGAATACAAGCTGTTTCAATTTAGTTCCATCAAATTCCATATTGAAAGAATTGATAATAATGCAAGGATTGATAAAATATAGTAATAATTTACTTAAGAATTTTTCATCACTCGATGAAACTTTTAAAATCTTAGCAAATATAAATCCTGCAAAAATGATTATTGCCATTATAACAAGTTGTCTAACTACCAATATTGTCATACATGTTCCTTTTTTTAAACTTTCCTAAAAATACCACTAATTAAGCAATTAAAAAAGAGTTTTTGAATTCATGAATGTTTTAAATTTGTATTAAATTTTTCGCATTCGTTTCATATTTGAGCTTTCTATATATTGACCAAATTCAAATTTTACTATAGTATAAATTTACTTGCCAGGATGGTGGAATTGGTAGACACCCAGGACTTAAAATCCTGTGCTGAGCGATCGGCGTGCCAGTTCGATTCTGGTTCCTGGCAGGAAAAGACAGTCTTTTACAGGCTGTCTTTTTTTTGTATAATTCCATTATTGATAAGGTGGATATATGATTTCGTATTCTGAAAAATGTGCATTTAGTTCGTTAGATGAAATAAAAGACAAACATGTTACTATTATGGGATTAGGTTTAAACGGAGGCGGAGAAGCTTCTGTCCGATTCTTTTTGAAACATGGTGCATTCGTAATTGCAACAGATATGAAAGATGAAAATTTCTTAAAACAAACAATCGATTCAATTAACAATGATGAAACATTAGACAAGTCAAAATTAACATACAGATTGGGTGAACACAGAATTGAGGATTTTGAAAACGCTGATTGTGTAATAAAAAACCAGGGTGTGAAATATGAAGGAAACAAATATTTAGCAGCAGCAAAAGCAATCGAAACAGACTTGAGCATATTTCTGCGTTTTACAAATTGTCCAATAATTGCGGTTACAGGAAGCAAAGGAAAATCATCCACTGTCAGTTCAATTTATTATGGCTTGAAAAAAGCAGGATTTAAATGTTTTTTAGGTGGAAATATAACAGTCAGTCCGCTTTCTTTTTTTGATGAAGTTACAAAAGAAACTCCCGTTATTATAGAATTTTCATCTTGGCAATTGGCAGATTTACGGGGAAGAAAAGTTTTAAAACCTTATATTTCAATAATTACAAAAATAGTTCCAGATCATCAAAATTGGTATGGAAACATGGAAGACTATGTAAATGACAAAAAATTGATTTACAAAGATCAAACCAAAGCCGACTATTCAATTTTTGATGCAGAAGGCGATGAAATTGGAACAGGTCCAAAACAAGGTGGAACATGGGGCGATTTATTTTCATCAGAAACAAAAGCATCAGTTCTCCGCTACGGAAATTCTGAATTTGGTAAAGATAATTATAAGAATATAAAATATGGCGTTTGGCAGGTTAAAGATAAAGATGGAAACTTTTGTGGTAAAGTTTTTTTGCCAAATATGAGAGAACCGTCGATTATTCTAAGAAAATTATCTGTCAATGGCAACCACATGAAAATAAATGTCCTAAACGCTGCCCTAGTTCTATTTTTATTGGGCGTTAGTGCTGAAAAAACAGAAGAAATTATAGGTAGCTGGGAAGGAATTCCACACCGACTGCAATATTTTTATTCATGGAAAGCAAAAAATGTTCAATTTGATTTTTATAACGATTCATGTGCAACTGTTCCCGAAGCAACCGCAGCTGCAACTCAATCATTCGAAAAGCCTATTACATTAATAACAGGGGGAACTGATAAGGGATTGGATTTACTACCACTCATTGACGTTCTTACAAATAAAGAAAAAAATCAACTTCCCGTAAAAGGTTTGTATTTTTTAGAAGGTTCTGCAACAGACAAAATTCTTCCGTCATTAATTAACAATAATATTCCATATTTTGGACCTTTCAACAGTCTAGACTCCTTATTAAAAACGATGAAAGTCAATTTTCAGAATATCAATTCTCAAAAAGACACAAAAGAAGCAATCGTTTTTTCTCCAGGGGCGACATCTTTTGGAATGTTCAAAAACGAATTTGACCGTGGCGAGCAATTTATGAACAAGGTGAAAGAATTATTTTAGCTATAAACACGAACTAAAATAATAAATTAGTACACAGAAACAAGTTACTACTTCAGTGTACTAATTTTGCTTTTCGTTTTATTTTTTAAAATTTATCGCACTTACAACAGCTGCAATTCCAGCTCTTCCAACATTAGAACTCATTCCTACCCCCCAAACTTGGCAACCATCTTCTTTTGTAATAAGAACATATGCTATAGCCTGAGTATCAGAACCGTTTCCAATACTATGTTCATGAAATGAAGTTATATTAAAACGAGGACATGGAGTTTGCTTCATTGCAGTAACAAATGCATCCAAAGGACCATTTCCACTTGCCGCAATAGCAATTGTTTTTCCTTCCCATTTTATTGTTGCCATTTCTGCAACCTGCTCATTTGTATCGCCTCCGTGTTCTCCTTCAATATGCTTTTCTGTTATTTCCAGAATTGACAAAGGAGCTTTAGTATTGAGCCATTTGCTTGCAAAAACATCATACACTTCCTGAGGTTTCAACTCACGCTGCATTTTATCAGCTTCATTCTTTACTATTTCACCAATACTTGGATGCATAGCTTTTGGTGCCATAATTCCAAAATCTTGTTCAAGAATATAGGCTGCACCACCTTTTCCACTCTGACTATTAATTCTTATAATTCCTTCATACTGGCGACCAACATCGTGAGGATCAATTGGAAGATATGGAACATCCCACAATGCATTTTCTTCTAATTTTGCTCGTGCAGACATTCCCTTTCTGATTGCATCTTGATGAGAACCGCTAAAAGCTGTGTATACAAGTTCTCCAACATATGGAGTTCTTGGATGAATTGTCATTCCTGTAAATTTAATATAGTCATCTGCAATTTTTTCGATATTTGTAAAATCGAGCTCTGGATCAATTCCCTGTGTGTACATATTTAATGCAACTGTTACAATATCAAGATTTCCTGTTCTTTCACCATTACCAAACAAACAGCCTTCAACCCTATCGGCTCCAGCTAAAAGTCCCAACTCACATTGAGCAACTGCTTCTCCCCTATCGTTGTGATTATGCAATGAAATTATACAATTTTCACGTTCTGTGATATGAGAACAGAAATATTCAATCTGATCTGCAAATTGGTTTGGAAGAGAACATTCAACTGTTGTAGGAAGATTCAAAATTATCTTGTTTTCTTTTGATACCCCCCACTCTTTCTTTACTGCTTCACAAATTTCAACAGCATAATAAATTTCAGTATTACTAAAACTTTCTGGTGAATATTCTAAGCGAACTTCAGTTCCTTCTGCCATTGGTAAACACTTTTTTACACATTTAACGCCATCAATTGCAATCTGTTTGATTTCTTCTTTTGACATGTTGAATGTATATTTTCTCTGAGCTGGTGAAGGTGAATTATATATGTGGAATATCGCTTTTTTTAAGCCTTTTAATGCTTCAAAAGTTCTTACAACAAGATGTTCGCGGGCTTGGCACAAAACTTGAAGAGTAACGTCCTCTGGAACATGATTTTCTTCAATTAACCTACGAATAAAGTTAAACTCAGTATCAGAAGAACTTGGAAAACCAACTTCAATTTCTTTAAATCCAAGCTTTACAAGAAGATCAAAAAAATCTAATTTCTGTTCAATTCCCATCGGATTTACAAGAGCTTGATTACCATCACGAAGATCAACAGAACACCAAGTTGGTGCCACTTTAATTGTGTTTTCGGGCCATTTTCTATTTTTAATTAAGATTGGCTCAAATGGTTTGTACTTTCCATTTACTTTCATTTTTTCCTCCGCAAATAAAAAAAGACCTGACGCAACTGCGTCAGGTCTTTGAAATGCTATTTAATTAAAACAAAATAACACTACCCATCAGTTGCAAACTGCAAAAAGAGAACCTAGTAGTAGTAGTGATAATTTATTCATGTTTTAAAATTACTATATATATTTTTTAAAGTCAATATCTGCTAAGATATCAAACCTTTAAAAACAATTGGAATATCATCAATAAATTGTTTTATATCTTCACGCAATTCATTTAAAAAAGAATTATCTTTTAACGACCCTATTACATTATCCATTTCTTTTTTTGAATGATAAGTCATATTTCTATAATAGTAAGTATAATCTTTTTCTCTTGAAGAATATGACGAATCACAAATATCCATTGCAACAACAGTCACATCGTCAATTATGTTCTTGTATAATTCGCAAGAAAAATCTTCAATGGAGCATGAATAAAGCTGTTCCAATAAATAAAGTGCGTATCTAACTTTGTACTGCTCGTATGAATAATCGCATAATGTATAAAAAGCATGAACTGCGTCCCAAGTATTTACAGAACCATTTTTAATATATGAAAATAGAAGTTTAACTTTTTCTGAAGGAATTATTTGTCCACCAACATTCTCCCATTGAGTGTAAAGTGGCAATTTCCTAATCTTTTCTATTACATCTAAAGTTAAATAATCAATTTTCAAAGATTTACAATATTCCATTAACGTTTTTGTAGCAAAATATTTGACTATTTTTCTGTACATTTTATAAGCTTTTACAGGTTTTAGAATTACTGCTCCATACCTTTTTTGGCATGTTGAATCATTCAATGTAAAATCTGCATCTGGGTTTTGATGAAGAAAATCTTTTGCAGCTTGATACTTTTCTTCTTGAGTTTTCTTTGCAAGAACAGCTTCATTTTTTGATAACAATAAATATTCCAAAGTAAGACCAATCAATCTGTCCAAAGACATCATTATCTCTTCCATAGTATCAGGTGCAAGTGGATCTACTTCAATACTTTGTATCTTTACTTTACGTTTATCTCTTTTTATAAACTTATATTTGTTTCTTGTGATTGCAAACATATCATACATGAACCACCATGCCGGAGTAATATGCACAGATTGGTCTCCATTTACGCCTATACTAACCAGTGCAAATGGATACGGAATATCAAGTTCATATTGATAACTACCTTTTGAAATTAAATCAAATGATGCAAATTTGCTGTTATGCTTAAAATCGCTACAAAGTCCTGGCCAGAATCCTCTTTTTGCAATTATTTCTCCATCCGGACTTCGCGAATTGTGGTTACTTCCAATTGTTGCACCCGATGCAATATTTGATTGACCCATAATTGTTGTGGCAATAAGAAATGAAGAATTATGATGTTGTTCATGAAAAGGAAAAATCAAATTGTTAAGAATTTCGCAACAAGAAACTGTTGAATTGTCACCCAAAACAGAATTCAATATTCTTGCCCCATATTTTACCTGACAATTTCGGCCAATCACAAAACGAATAGCAATTGCCTGATAAAAAACTTTGCTTCCGTAGCCCAATATTCCATTCACCATCTCAACACCTTCTCCAATTTGAGAAGTTTCGTCTTCTGATGACAAAATTGTTATATTTTTAAGCTTAAACGCACCTTTTATGTACGCACATTTTCCAATTTTTGCATCTTTAATTATATTTGAATTTTTTATTACAACATCATCATCAATAAATCCAAATGTATTATATTCACCACTGTTACCGTATTCTGTTAATTCAACAAATCTCTTTAATAATTCCTCATCATCTCGATAATGAGACCAAAGATATGCATCGGCAGGAATCATGCTTTCAAAAGGAAGAATTTCGCGGCCATCATTTTCATTAGCAACACCAATCCATACCCTATTTTCTTCAGATTCACCTTTTTTCAGAATTCCATTACCAAATTTTGAATGTTTTGTGCAACAAAGTTCATGTATATTGAATAAAATAACTCTATCGCCCAAATGATAATTTTCTATGTAATATGAATTTCGAATTACGTTGTCATTACCGGTAACAACGTTGATTAATTTTGAATTATAAATGCCAGCTTCCAAAACTAAATCGTGATATGCCAATTTTGCTTTTTTCAAAACACCAAGAACAATCAAGCCAGAAAACTCTGAATTCACAATTAAACTTGCATCAAAACAATTCTCTTTTGAATCAACAAAAACATTAGACCAAGAATTATCTTCATTTTTATTCTGATTTTTAATAAGAATTTCTATTTCTTCTTGAGTTAAATGCCTTTTATCTTTTATTAAATCTTTATTAATATCTAAAGTTGCTTTATTTTCAGCTGTATACTCTAATTTCACCATTTTGTTATTCTATTGACTCAAATATTATTTGTCAAAGGGGAACGAAATATATTATGATAAGATATGTCCGTTAAGAAATTTATCATATCGATTTGCATTTTATTCTTTTCATTTTTAGCATTATCAATTGAACCTTCATCTATTTTTACAAAGACAAATGAATATAAACTGGAAAATGGTTGTGATGTTTTTCTTCTCGAAGATACTTCTTCTGCATTTATTAGAATTGATGTTAGCATAAAAGCTGGTTTTTCATATCAAACCCCAGATAACACAGGTTTTTTTAAATTATATTCAAGAATTCTACAGAATTATTCATCCCAAATCCGCTTTAACGATGTTCAGTGCAACGCCGATTCAACTAGGTATATTATTGAGATTCCATATTTGGAATTTCCCACAATAATGAATGAACTATCACAGCTTATTTATTCACCGTCATTCTCGGACAAAATGATAGAAGAAGAACTATCAAAATTAAAAAAAGAAACTGTTGATAATGAAAAAAATCCTGCAAATTTTATAAATTCAGCTATTGATTCAAGAGTTTTTTCTTTGTCTCCATGGAAACATGATTCTGGGATTTATCCTTCTCTTTTAAAAAAATCCAGCACAGAAAAGGCGCGGAGTTTATTAGCTTCAATTTGTGAAAAATGGTATATTCCACAAAATTCCGCTTTATTTATCAGTGGCAACTTTGATTCTGAAGAGGCACTTAAAATTATCAAACAAACTTTTGGTGCTTTTTATTCGTCAGCAATTATTCCTTCCAAAAATCCTCAAACAACTGGTAACAGCAAAAAAAAGTTTGTTTTATATCACAAGGATATTTCGCCAGAATTGACACAAGTTGTAGTTCAATACACTTCGCTAAACAGAGGACAAGCTGCCGTAGCCGAAGAAATATTCAACAATCCGTCATCAAAAGTAAAATCTGACTTATTACTTATAAAAGAGCTGAATATTCCAGGCTCAGACTATATCAATATTTCATCAGCGGGCAAAAAAGACAGTAATAGATTAATTATTCAAACACTTATGCAAACTTCAAACGACAAAAAGAATAAGAAATCTTCAATACAGCAAACAAATTTATTTATTGAATCATTGACGAAAAATTTATCAAATATCACCGCGAATGATTTTTATAATGCAAAACAAAATTTAATTTAAAAAATCAATCTTTCAAAATCGTCAGCAACTTCTTTTATGGAGCAATTATCTGACTATTGGGCAATTGAATCATATTCAAAAACAAATAAAGAAAATCAAACATCGCTTTTATTTAATCTGATGAAAGAAAACGACTATTTATTTGAAATTCCTCATGAAGAAATATCAACTCAATTAAGTGAAGAAGAACCTTTTATCTTCGTAATAATTAATTCGGCAGACTATGAAAAAAATAAAAATGAATATAAAAAGAATGGATTTGAACCTGTAACTACAACTACCGCCGCTTGGTATAATCAAAAAGAATTTCGCGACTACCTAAACTATTCAACTCCTAATTCTGCTGACGATACAAATTCAACTGAAATTCACCAAACGACTTCCTTTTACACAGACAATGTAAAAAACATCAAAACCAATTTTCTGCAAAATGGAATTCCCATTTTTACAAAAAAAGACCAGCTCTCATATCAAACAACTTTTCTTATTAAAATTGATGGCGGAAAAATCAATACGCAAAGCCAAAATGGGCTTGAAGAAGTAATTATCTCACTGATTTCAAACAAAATTGAAAATGAACTTTACAAAGATTATTTAAATGGATTAATTTTTTCATTCCCATCAGTAAGCTACGAAACATTCCAAAATTCGAGCTATATTAAAATTATTTGTGATAAAGATGATTTTCGCACTGTTGCAAAA
>JAAZCS010000358.1 GCA_012513125.1 Treponema sp.
CTATTTACAGGTAACGGTTTTGAATAATAAAAACCTTGAATTATTTCACAACCAAGACTTAGTAAAAAGTCGGCTTGGATTTTTGTTTCTACACCTTCTGCAATTACAGGAATGTTCAATAATCTTGCCATTTTTATTACAGATGTGATAATCGGAACACTTCTTCCAAGGTCATCTTTTCCAGAGAAGAATTTCATATCAAGCTTTAATATATCAATTTGAATATCTTTTAAAATATTTAATGATGAATAGCCACTTCCAAAGTCATCAAGTTCAATTAAAAAACCATTATTATGAAGTTTTTCAACAACCGAAATTATTCTTTCTGTGTCTTCTGAAAAATAGCTTTCTGTAATTTCAATTCTAAATAGATTAATCGGAATATCGTATTTGTTTACAATTGTTAAAAGTTTTTCGCAAAGTTTAGGGTCGTTAATATCTTGCCTAGAGACATTTACTGAAATAGGAATTTGTTTATTTCCTTTTTTAATCCAGTTTTGCAAATGAATAGCGGCTTTTTCCCAAATATATTCGTCCATTTTTGAAATGAAACCGTTTTTTTCAAAGAAAGGAATAAAATCAACAGGCGAAATTATTCCTTTTATAGGATCAACCCATCGGGCTAACGCTTCGGCACCAATTATTTCTTCAGTTGAATGGTTGATTTGTGGTTGTAGATAAACAATAAATTCACCATTTTTAAGAGCTTGTTCCATATGGTCTGCTATATATTGTTCTGTGTATTGTTTTTCGTTCATTGAATTATCATAAACAGTTATTTTTGAAACATAGCTATCTCTTGTTGTGTCTTTTGCTAACGAAGCTCTATTAATAATTATTTCAATAGGTATTGTCGGATCATCAATAATATATGCTCCACCAGATGCTGTAATTTTTGTATTTAACGGATAATCTTCAAAAAAACATTTGAGAATTTTTATTGAATCATTGAAAAAATCGATATCATATGAAAAAAGCATTGCAAATGAATCATTGCTCAATCTTCCGCATAATCCTCTTTCTAAATCTGTATAAAACAAAATTCTATTTGCACAAAACTGAAGAAGTTTCTCACTTTCTTTTATTCCAAATCGTTCATTAATAAATTTAAAGTTGTTTATTTCGCAAACAAACAAAATATAGCTAACATTTGGAGCCTGATTTAGTCTATCTTCTGCTTTTTTAATGAAAGTATCATGATTATATAGACCGGTTAGAACATCGTGTTCTGTTTTAAATCTAAGTTTATCATCAATAAGAATATCTTTGTCATTATCACATACAGTTAAGATTATTTTGTTTGTAAATTTAAAGTCGTTTATATATTTAAAAGCATTTATTGTGAACCAGTGTTTTGTTGAATCGCTTGATTTTAATCTTACTTCTACATAAGTGTTAGTTTTTTTGCTATCATTTATCAATTCATCAATAATCTTTTTGATTTTATCAATATCATTTGAATCTGCTATTTCATCTTCAAGTAGAATACTCCAGAAAGATCTACTGTCAAAAGTTCCTTGAATGCATTCAGAAATTGAAGGATCATATAAGAAAATATTATTTAGCCAATCATATTCAATAACTGCTGTATTTTTATTTTCCATTACGGAACGATATTTTGCGTTGAAATATGATTCATCTTCAGATAGAAATTCTTGTTGTTTTTCAATAAGAATTTCAGATTTTAACTTTAATACATTCAAATCAAAAGGATATTTAAAATAATCTGATGCTCCTTTTTTGATGCAATTAAGAATAAACGTTTCGTCTGATTCTTTGCTGAATACAATTATTGGCACATTTTTAGTTGTGTTAAGGCTTTTTATATTATCTAAGAAATCATTTGCATTAATTTCCTCAAAATCAAGGTTTAAAAGAATCAGAGAAAATGAATTTCCCGCCCTATGTAAAAAG
>JAAZCS010000359.1 GCA_012513125.1 Treponema sp.
TTGAAAGTATTCTTAATGCTTTGAATCATGACATACCAGTTGCGGGGCTTGCAAAACGTGATGAAGAGATTTACAGACCGGGAAATAGCGTGCCAATTTGCATTCCAAAAAGAAGCGACGCATTACGTCTTTTGCAAAGAGTTAGAGATGAAACTCATAGATTTGCCACAAGCAGAAATCAACGTCTCAGAACAAAGGAAAACACTGATTCTATTTTCTTAAAAATCAACGGAATTGGGCCAAAACGTGCAAACCTTCTTTTAAAAAAATATACCACATTGGAAAATATGGTTTGTGTAGAAGAATCACAAATAGCACAATTGCTACATGTTAGAGCAAACGAAGCTTCATCCATTCTTTTCGCCGCAAAAAATCTTCTTGAACAAAGAAATCAAAAAAAAGATGTTCAGAAAAAATCGCTTGGTGCAAGCGGAACTACAAAAGAAAAGGCAGCAGAAGCGGCTTATATCAGCAACCTTGCCGACGAGGCACTTTTTCTGTCAAATTCTCAAAACATTCAAAAAAAAGAGATTTTTGTACAATAAATCACACTTGTTTTTTATCACATTCCGTTTCATATTTATAGCATGAGAATTTTATTTAATGATGATTGGCTTTTTTCAGAAAAAGCTATTGATAACTCCTTAATGGAAAAAAACGGAAAACCTAATTTTTTAAATCCAACTGATTATAAAAATGAAATATCAACAATAGATTTTGCAAAAATTGAAATACCTCATGATTGGATGATTAGCCACGTAAAAGATTTATACAAAAATAGCATTGGATTCTACAAAAAAAACTTTACACTAAACGATATTTACGAAAAGAGAATCGCAATTGAGTTTGAAGGTGTATACATGAACAGTGCTGTTTATGTGAACGACAAACTTGCAGGAATTTGGAAATACGGTTATTCAACATTTCAATTTGATATTACAGACTTTGTTCAAAAAGGTGAAAACACAATAAACGTAATTGCGGTGTACCAGTGTCCAAACACAAGATGGTATAGTGGAGCTGGAATTTTCAGAGATGTAAATATAATAAGTACAGAAAAAACTGTTCTTCCTTTTGGGGGAACATACATTACAAATTCATCAGAAGATGGAAAAACATGGAAAATTCAACACAGTGCAGAAATTGCAGGAAAAATTGATAACCACACAATTCGCACAACAATAAGAGATGCATCTGGAAAAGTGATTTTATCATCAAAAAAAGATTCAACTCCAAAAGCAATCTCTTCAGAAGAACAAGAATATTTACATACAAATGCTTGCGGTGTTCAACACTATGAACTGAGCCGCACAGAAGACATTTTTACTATTGAAAATCCAATTCTTTGGGATTTAGAAAATCCATATTTATATAAAATTACAACTGAATTAATTGATAAAGACAACAAAATAATTGATTCAGTAACAGAAAATACAGCATTCAGAACAATGCACTTTGACAAGGAAAACGGCTTTTTCTTAAATGACAAACATGTAAAAATATTCGGGGCTTGCCAGCATCACGACTTAGGTGCATTAGGATCGGCATTCAACGTAAACGCATTACGCCGTCAATTTAATAAATTAAAAGAAATGGGCGTAAATTCCGTTCGTTGCTCACATAATCCACCTACAGCTGCATTTTTAAATTTAGCTGACGAAATGGGCATTTTGATTGACGACGAAAGTTTTGATATGTGGGAAAAACCAAAAACAACATATGATTATGGAAATTATTTTAACGACTGGTGTGAAAAAGACGCTGCAAATTGGGTACGAAAAGATAGAAATCATCCTTGCTTAATGATGTGGAGCATTGGAAATGAGATTTATGACACTCATGTTGGAAATGGACTTGAAATTACAAAGAAACTGGTAAAAATTGTAAGAAAAATTGATTACAGAAAAAACGCACCTACAACAATCGCTTCAAATTACATGATGACTGATGGTGCTCAAAAATGCGGAGACGAAATTGATGTTGTTGGATACAATTACCTTGAAAGACTTTATGATGAACATCATCAAAAACATTCTTCATGGGTAATATATGGTAGCGAAACTGGTTCAACTGTACAAAGCCGAGGAATTTATCACTTTCCAGAAGACCTAACTTTAGTTACTTTTGACGATCAACAATGTTCTTCACTTGGAAATTGCACAACAACATGGGGAGCAAGATCAACAGAAGCTGTCATAACAAAAGACAGAGACACTTCATTTAGCTTCGGTCAATATATTTGGACAGGTTGGGACTACATTGGTGAACCGACACCGTATCACACAAAAAATTCATATTTTGGACAAATTGATACAGCTGGATTTCCAAAAGACACATTCTTCCTTTACAAATCAGAGTGGACAAACTATCAAGAAAACGCCTTTGTTCACATTTTACCGTATTGGGATTTCAATGAAAATCAAGATATCACTGTAAAAGCATACACAAATGCACCATCAATAGAACTGTTCTTCAACAATAAATCTCTTGGAAAAATTGCAATTGACCATGAAAAAGATTTAAAACCTTATGGACAATGGAATCTGAAATATCACGAAGGAGAATTGAAAGCAATCGCTTATGACAAAAATGGAAAAATTCTTTGTGAAGATATTAAACGTTCGTTTACAGACCCAGAAAATCTAATTCTTCAAGGCGAAACTGAAAAAACTGGAAATATTTTCTTCATAGATGTTATGAGTGCAGACAAAAACAATACTTTAGTTGAAAACGCAAGAAATTACGTAACAATCAATGTTGAAGGCGATGCTGTTTTGTTAGGCATGGATAATGGCGATTCTACTGACTATGACGAATATCAATCAAAAGACATGAAAACACATTCCAGAAAGCTTTTTGCAAACCGTCTTGTGGCAATAATCAAATCGAATGATTTATCAAAACCTTTTTCTGTTACAGCGGCCAGCAAGGATTTGCCAAATACAACTATTCAATACGCTCCAGATGAATCAGAAAAAAGCAATAAAAATGTATTTGTTTTAATCAAACCTAATAAAAATGTACAGGCAGAAAAAGATTTTGTTCCAACAAGAAATATCAAAATCACAATTGATCAGCCAGTTACAACAGAAAATCCAACATTATTAACTAATGAAAATAAAGTACTAAAAATGAAAGCAGAAGTTCTCCCTGCAAATGCAACAAATAAAGAGATTGTATGGACTCCTGTATTAAAAGAAAGTGTAACAAGCGATTTTATTGAAGTTCAAAACAGCACAAACAATAAATCAGGAATCGAGACTGCAACAATAAAGGCGTTCTGCGATGGTGAATGTAGACTTAGATGTACAGCAAAAAATGGACAAGATTATCCAGAAATTATTAGCGACTTAGAATTTACAGTTAAAAACGTAGGAAATCCAAAAAAAGATCCTTATAAACTGATTGAAGCTTGCAGAATGGACAACTGGGACAAGCAAAAAGAAAAACCTCCTATCAGTCTCCTTTCAGGCATTTCAAACAGAAATATAGGTTCAACATGGATTAGTTTTGATAAAGTTGACTTCCAAGATGATGGTTCTGATTCTATTCATATTCCTTTCTTCTCTTTTGACACGACAATTCCTTTTGAAGTTTGGGATGGAATTCCGAATACTGAAAACAGCGAATGCCTTTTAGAAGGGACGTACAACCATGAATCAATATACAATACGTATTCTGAAAATGTTTTCACACTCAAACGAAGATTATTTGGCGTTCATACAATTTCCGTCCTGCTAAAAACAGAACTTGTATTCCAAGGTTTCTATTTTGACAAGACGCTAAAAGCTTATTCAAAACTTTGTGCAATTGACGCTAACAGAATTGTTGGAGACACATTCACAAAAACAAAAGAAAGTGTTGAAGGAATTGGAAACAATGTTAACTTGGATTTTGAGAAAATGAACTTTGGAACAGACAGATTTGTTTCAAAACTCACAATTTATGGAAAGTCAAACAATGAAAACAACACAATAAACGTCAAATTCTTATGTGAAAATGAAAGTTCTACTCAAATTATTGAATTTCCACATACAAACGACTACGAAGAAAAAACTTTTGAAATAAAACCGGTATCTGGAAATCAAAATGTTTCATTTGTTTTCCTTCCTGGCTGTAATTTTGACTTTAAATGGTTTAAGTTTGAATAGTAGAAATATTTTGTCAATCATACTTGATAACATATAAAA
>JAAZCS010000360.1 GCA_012513125.1 Treponema sp.
ATAAATGACTCGACAAAAAGCAAAACTGTAAACACTTTGATTCGAAAGTTAGATTATTATATAAATCCAGACTATATGCCTTTACGGTTAACAGATGAGGCTTTGCTTGCTACACGAAAGGCCTTTGCCAAAATCGCGGCAGAGAACGGTATTGCCCCGGGCAAGTATACACGGAAAGAAGCAACGAGTGTTGTAAGAAAAATGCAAGAATCACTTGTAAGGCACTTTGAAAACTCAATAACTGATTTTGATCGATTGACGTTACATTCTATTTTGCTTCATCACTATTCATCAGAGCTATTCTCTAGCTATATTAACTATGGGGGTTATGAGCTATCAAATGAGATAGATCAATCTTTACAACAAAAAAACAAGAAAAAGCTTATTGAAGCTCGGGAAGAAAATAAGCAAATGCAAATTTCACTTTTGTATATAATTGAAACCAATCTTTTCCTTACATCAAACAGAGGAAATAAGGTGCCAAATACTTTTGATATTGAAAATTTAGTTGCTTTTTCGCATTGGTTGGGAATTTTGCAGTCCAATTCAGATATGTGTTTTCATACACTTTCAGATACTTGGTTTATCATTTTGGATGATTACCGTGTAAATGTAGAACTTAGTGAAGATTATCAGGCTCATTTAGATGCTATAAAAAAACGAACTTATGATAGTGAAATTTATGCAGTACGGGGCGATGCTGAAGACAAAGAGCATTTTGAAAAAGTAAATCAAGGATTTTTCCTTGACACTGGCATTGATTTCCGCGTATTAGAATCAGTATTAAAACAACTTATGGAATGTAGTTTTCCAAGAGATCAAGTGGATTTTTATGAAATTGAACCAAATGTTATTCGTATTAATAAAGATGTCGCAATTAATGATTATAAGAATTATGTCATTGAAAATGTTTCAACAGATATGATACAAAAGGCTTATAACTTTTTAACGATTTTGCCTGAGAAATTAAAGACAATAAATAATCATCAACATAAGATTTTACCGGTCTGGGAGCGAAAACAGCGAAATTATAGATTCGATGTTACACCATTACTTTTAGTCGGCGATAGCTATATTTTTTCCCCAGTAATGATTAAGGAATTACATAATCGGTGGGTAAATGGTTGGCTTCAGTTTTATCCTCCTTACGAAATTGGGCTAGATAATGCATTAAATGCATTGTGGGATTGGAAAGAAAGATATGAACACCTTTTTTCTTCTGATGTTAGAGATGCTTTTCGTGAAAAAAATTATGTTTTTGCAGAGGCAGATATAGATATCCGTCGTTGGGATAGAAAAGGAAATCACCCAACAATAAATATATTAGGTGATTATGATGTTATCGCTCTTGATATAGAAAGAAAGAAACTATTTGTTTTGGAGTGTAAAGTTTTACAACCAATTGGTTCCATCTTCGAACATAGCATGGAGCAAATAAGATTCTTTGAGAAAGAAAAATATGATGAAAAATTCCAGAGAAGAATAGATTATTTGAAAGGCAATTATAGAACGTTCTTTGGCAATCTGGGATACGATATTGGAAATGAAGAATTCAATATTAGGCCTTATATGGTAGTAAACAAGGTTTTTGATTCATATTATAAAAAAATCAACTTTTCTATCGTTACATTTGATGAGTTGAAGGAAATGATGTAAATGGTTAATACCACAAAAACGCATTACCCCTGCCAAACAGCCAAACGGGAAAAAGAGGATTATCTATCCCTCACGATTAGACATATTTTCATTAGCAGCATTTCTGAACTCAGAATTTTTCATGATTTTAAGTTTTTGTAAAAGTTCAATTGATGTGGTAGGATGTCTTGCAATTAAAGTGCGAACCCCGCTTGATTTGTTTTTCTTAAATATTTCGTTAATGTTCTCCTCCGAAATTCTTTTATCTTCCATCATTTTCTTGCAGAATTCTGCTGGGCAAGGGTAATAATAACCGTATCCTTCAAGAATATGTTTATATTAGTCACTTTCTCTATTACTTGCTCTAGGTTTTCTGTGTACGCTTTTACATTACCAGATCAATGTGCTAATCATTGCAGATAAGACAACCTAAAGAATGAGTATCCACAAATTCAAGAAGATGATTTATTCCAGTCATTTTGATCAAGACGATACAGAACATAATCAGCAAAAAACTGTTGAAGTGAAAATAGCAGTGACTTTAATAGGCACTGATTTTTCTCGTGCAAAAGTATTATCTGTAGAACTCGAAAAAATGATGAAATGACAGATTGATCTTGTCAGAATATGTTTTGGTTATCCTTCTTTTAGATATTTTTTCTCTAATCTGTGGAGGGTTTCGTGTAATTTTTCATGAGTACCTTTTCCCATAACTTCTTCTTCAAATTCTTCAAATTGGGTCAAGAGATGCTCCTGTTCATTCATCGGCAGCAGCTTATCGCCCATCGGAAACAGAACCTTATTTTCTTTTTCTATATGTGCACGCATCAAATTGATGTAGCCTGACTATGCCGCCGCGAATCGAGCACGCTGACCGCACGAATGGTGCATGGTGACCGGAGTAAATGGTGC
>JAAZCS010000361.1 GCA_012513125.1 Treponema sp.
GCTTTGAGTAGTGTATTTCAAAAAAAAGCATTTAAAGATAATATTAAATATCAAGCTTTCTATAGATACATTAACCGAGAATCACATTCTGATAATGTAAATATATATGACATGAAGGAATTTAATTATTCCGATTTTCAAGAAGCATTTCATGAAGTATTTAAATTAGCAGATTATGAAGAGCATTATAATACAATGCGTAAAATAGGTGCAACAGATTAAACTTTTTGGAAACAAAATAGCGCCTAACATGCTTTTCAAAGCCGACACAGCGGTCAAGCCGCTGTGCGGTTTAAAAGTCTAGTTCTACGGACGCTGCGCGCAAAAAGATTTCAAGATCAATAAAAAATTTACTAAAAATGGATGAAGGTCTAAAATGAAGGATATTAAATTCTGGAATAAAATAGCTGAAAGTTATGACAAAAGCAGCAATTCAACATATGCTGATGCATATAAAAGAACAATCGAAGAAACAAAAAAATATTTGAACCCGGAAATGATGGTACTGGATATCGGATGTGGAACCGGGATCATAACAAATGAAATGGCAGCAGATGTAAAAAATATCGATGCAATAGATTATTCAGAAAAAATGATAGAAGAAGCCGAAGCAAAAGCTACAAAAAATGAAATAAAAAATATTACGTATGCAGTAAAGAATATAAATGAATTAAACGTAAGCGGCATAAAATATAATTGTATTACAGCTTTCAATGTTTTGTATTTTATAAGAAATATCGATGAAATGCTGGACAATATAACCAGAGTTCTTGAAAAGGACGGATTATTTATCAGCGTAACAGACTGTTTTGGTGAAAAAACTACACTAAAAACAATAATAACAAAAGTATTACAAAAAACAGGGATAGTACCATTTATGAAGTTTTATTCTATAAAAGGATTAAAGGAAAAAATAACCGAAAAAGGATTTGAAATAATAGGAGAAAAATCATTATATGATAACCCTCCCAATTATTTCATAGCAGCAAGAAAAATGAAATAGAAGAGCGTAGAACAACTGCTTCAACCTGATAATTCTTTTGGCACGTTTTGTGCCGTTCGCTTCGCTCTCTCAAGCACAAAACGTGCCAATCGCTGCGCGACCAGAATTACAGGTTAAGCAAATGTTAGGTTGATGCCGCTCACGCGACACTTAAATATAAAGTATTGGAGAGAGGAACAATGTTCATTAAGAAAGATAAAAATATTAGAAAAAAGTTTATATATAAATTTTTTACAAAATATTTTTTATATGGTTATCTTGCCTTTTTAGGAATGTTGGCATCAGCTATACTGTTTGTATCATCATTAAAATTAAACAATTATCTAAAGTTATTCTCCATTATTCCATTTTTTACATTTGTGTATTCATTATACTTTTTAGTTCCAATATGTTACTCGACAAAGAATAAGTGGCGTTATTACAAAATCAATACATATAGATTTCAAACAAGAAGATTCTCCGATGAGTGGTTTAAGTATGAAATGAATGAACCTTGCATGAGGTTGATAATTAGAGACTTGTGCTTTGAAAATAATTGTAGGCAAGAATATAGGCAAATGTATTTGAAATACGCAAAAAAAAATATTTGGCTTGAAAAAGAAAAACAACGTTTTTTAAACGATGTTATAGATCACAGGAGGATTACTAAATGAAAATCTACAAAGTAGAGGAAGTGGACTCAGGAATTTGTACCTGTACACTAACAGCGAGTGCCGTTGAAAAAAGAATTAATCTCATGGCGAAGAAAGGGTGGGCTTTTGAACAAGCAGAACCAATAGTCGGAAGATTCTGTTTAATATTTCAAAGGTACAAAATGTTAATTGTGTTTTCAAAAGAAGATGATGGCAGTGTATCATCAGAAAATTATGAAATTGAAAACAATAATACTGATCAAGAAGATTTGTATGGAAGTAATGATGATGTAAAAAATGAGGATAAAAATTTCATAAAATACAACAAAATTCCTTCTGATGTGTTTGATAAGATAATAGACTATTGTCCAGATCGTGGAACAATTTTAAAATTGAAAAACAATTATAGAAAGGAAGATGATGTGTATATAATCAATAATGAAATTGATGAACAAAATCTCATTTTCATTAAAAATTATATGACTAAGAATCTAGAGAGTTTTAATTCAAAGAAGTAAAACTTGTAAACCTAACACAATTTTCAACCTGACGTTTGCTTTGTCATGAAACTTGCCCAACTCGCTACGCTCAAACAGAGGCAAGTTTCACGCCAATTTTGCCTTTGGCAAAACCGCAAAAGCAGGTTAAAATAATGTTAGGCAGACGCTCCGCGCGGGGAGAAGAAAATAATCTAAACTTTGTAAATTTAGGATTTTAGTGTTCATTAACACGCGGTATGGGAAATTCTATCGCAGGTTAAATTTACGTTCCTATGAGTTTACCAAGTATTTTAGTTGTTGTTTGAATTAAGCTGTAATGTACTATTTCGCCTTCGGCGAGGAAGCTTATTCTCTCATGTTGTAAGTTTTAATATTATTGTAACAAAGATTATCAACCTTATTTTTTTTCTACGGCTGAACTGTTGCTTCGCAACGCATTGAATGGTGGTATTATACGGCTGTGTAAGAATTGAATATTTCGATTATTTATGAAGCTGTTTGAAAAACGGCGAAGTCGTCGCCGCATTATAATAATAAGTTGTTTTAGCTTTTATTATTGTTCATTCGGCTAAGAAAATAAGTCTACATATTTATACATAATAAGAAACTTAATCATATTATTATATTGATTAGAATATGAAGTTTTTGTATAGTAACTTTTTATGAGAACAGAAACATAATAATTATACCATTAAAAACGATTTGAAAATACTATTAAAGAAAAATACGAAAATAATGAATTCTACAAGAAGAAGAAAAAAATAACAATGTATCAAAATAAAGAATTTAGGATTACTGAAAAAAAAGAAAAGCATAATTTATGACAATTTAAGAAAATAATATTGTATAATATAAAAAGAAGAGAAGAGGTGCCTAACGCAGTTTTCAACTTGATAACGCTATGTCACACTTTTTGCAATTCGCGCTTGAGGCGCGGCAAAAAGTGCGCCATGTAACGCGTTACAAGTTAAAACAATGTTAGACGCACGCCTTCGGCGGACAGAAGAAAATATATTGTATTGTATGTTATCCCATATGTATTAAAAATTTTTAATGTTTCATTTTCATGATGAAAATGAATTACTTGAATTCATCTATAGAGGTTAATATTTTGATAAACGATGAGTGTGTATGTATTGATAATTATGAACCATTTTTTGAAGGAATTCGTGGGCTTCATAATGATGTGTATAAAGCATTATTAGAAATGGATTTTGTTAATAAAGAAACTGGTATGCATATTCTGCAATGTAATTATCAAGAATATATAGGTTATGGACATGATGTAAATTATAAATGGTTTCATATGTTAATAGATAACGATAATAGAAGAGACTTTGTAGTAGGTTTTAATATAAAAAGATTTATAAACAGAGAAATTGAAATTGACAAAATAATCAATATTATTAAAAAAACCTGGTTACAGAAATGTAGTGTTCATATAGATTATTTACGGAATATTCCAAATGTTGAATATTTACATAAAGACAATTATGAAATGATATTGTCGGTTCATTTTTGGATTGATAATAAAGAATTCAATGATGGAATCAATGATACACAGTATATGAAAATCGTATATACAGGAAAAAGTATAAATAATGAGATAAGAAAGATAAAAGAATTGAGGTAGAGTAAGAATTCGAATGTTAATAATTTGAAAGACTGAAAATCGTCTAACAACTGTTTCAACCTGTCAACGCTATTGTCACGGTTTTAGCTTGCGCAAAAACCGCGCCAATTGACGCGTTGCAGGTTAAACAAATGTTCGATGGACGCCTTCGGCGCTAGAGGAAAGAATGAAAGAATA
>JAAZCS010000362.1 GCA_012513125.1 Treponema sp.
ATAATAATATCCATTTATTTTGTATGCACGGCATCCTTCGCATTGAAGTCGCATATCTTGATTGCGAGTTTCAATCAACAATTTATTCAATCCATCTTTTTTAATTCCAAGAAGATTTTCATTTAGTTCAATAATGTGAATCTCACTATTACCATAAACAAGATAATTTCGCCCATCATCATCGAACAAAAATGACATGTCATGATAAGCACCATCAATTTCAAACTTTTCCCAATTTGATTTTTCTATGTCATCAGTATGATAAATAAAAGTTTTTCCGAGATCATGACAAACAAAGCACGCGTAATATCTGTTTTTAAAATATTTCAAGCTTGAAGCCCATTGACCTTTTCCGTAAGCTTTTTTGACATCTTTCAAATTGTACAGTTCACTATCTTCAATAATATCAAAAACATATGAAACTATTTCCCAATGTACTAAATCTTTTGATTTTAAAATAGGCGCACCAGGCATTACAAACATAGTTGTAGAAATCATGTAAAATGTATCATCAACTCTAATAACATCAGGATCTGGCATATCAATCAACATGATAGGATTATTTACTTTCATACAAATTTCTCCTTGAATTTAATTTAGTATATCCGCAGAGTCATCTTTTTTATGTAGGAAATAATACTGATTTTAATATGCTAAAATCTAAATTAACAATGAAAGTCATAAAATTTTGAGTATAAAGAAAACTATTCACTAACACAAAAAAAGCTAGTATAATGATAGATTATTACAATGGAGGTAATACAATTATGGAAGAAGTACTAGACTTATTACGTCAAAATGCTCGTTTATCTGTTGAAGATATTGCATTGATGACAAAGAAAACTACAGAAGAAGTAAAAGCCATTATTAAGAAATTTGAAGATGATGGAGTCATCTTAAAATACGCCGCCATTATTAATCCAGAAAAAGACACAGAGTCAAAAGATAAAGTTTGCGCAGAAATTGAAATTCAAGTTACACCAGAAAGAGAACATGGGTTTGATGCGTTAGCTGATAGAATATACAGGTTTCCACAAGTAAAATCGCTTTATTTGATGAGTGGTGGCTATGATTTAAAGGTAATAATTGAAGGTGGAAATTTGAAAGAGGTTGCTCTTTTTGTATCACAAAAACTTTCAACTTTGGAAGGAGTTCGTTCTACAAAAACACATTTTATTTTAAAGACATATAAAGAAAATGATATTGTTTATGTAGAAAATGACAGAGATAATAGGGAAGGGGTTACAGCATAATGAATACAAGACAAGATCGTTTTTCAAAAAAGATTTTGGATACACCTCCTTCAGGAATCCGAAAATTTTTTGATTTATTAGTTGGCCGAGATGATATAATTTCGCTTGGTGTAGGCGAGCCAGACTTCCCAACTCCTTGGACAATTCGTGAAGAGGCGTTTTATCATCTAGAAAAGGGACATACGTCATATACATCAAATTGGGGATTGCTTGAATTGCGTGAGGAGATTTGTAAATATCTTGAATCTTACGGCATGTATTACAATCCAAAAAATGAAGTTTTAGTTACTGTTGGTGCATCCGAGGCTGTGGATATAGTATTAAGGGCGATTTTAAATCCTGGAGATGAAATTATCGTTTGTGAACCTTGTTATGTTTCTTATCAACCACTTGCAGATCTTTGTGATGCAAAAGTAATTCATCTTGATACAAGTAAAAACGGATTTTCACCAACTGCAGAACAAATTGAAGCCGCAGTTACTCCACGTACAAAAGCAGTAATGTTCTGTTCTCCAAGTAATCCTACAGGAAGAATGATTCCCGAAGAAGAACTTAAAAAAATTGCTGATGTTGTAAAAAAAAATAAGATTTGGTGTTTAAGCGAAGAAATTTATTGTGAATTAGCATATGACGGAAAAAAACATGTTTCAATTGGAAAATTTGACGGAATGAAAGATTATACTATCGTTCTAAACGGATTTTCAAAATCATTTGCTATGACAGGATGGAGAATCGGTTACATTGCAGCTCCTGCTGACTTATTAAGCGAGTGCTGTAAATTGCACCAATATGCAACAATTTGTGCTCCAATTTTCAGTCAATACGGTGCAATCGAAGGTTTGCGCCATGGGTGGACAGAAGTTGAAAAAATGAGAATCAGCTACCAACAAAGAAGAAATCTAATGCATCAGGCTTTTTTGGATATGGGTTTGCCTTGTACAGAACCAGAAGGTGCTTTTTATATTTTCCCAGATATCAGACTAACAGGAATGACTTCAGAAGATTTTGCAACGGAATTGATAGAAAAATACAAAGTTGCTGTTGTTCCTGGTAATGTTTTTGGCTCGGGCGGAGAAGGTTTTATTCGTTGCTGTTATGCCACAGATATAAATAAAATCAAGATTGCTGTAGATAGAATTGCAATGATGGTAAAAGATAAAACTCAGAAAAATAATTAAGGAAAAGTAAATATGATAATTCCTATTTTGATAGCAGTAATAGTTGGAGCCGCATTGATTTTGTTTTTAATGTTTTTAAGAAGTAATAACTCTTCTGAGAAATCATCTAATACAGTAAAAACAATTCAAAAAAAAGGTAAAAGTGCTATTGTAAAAGAACTAGAAAAAAAACTTTCTCATGATTCTCATAATATTCCGGCTTTGGAAGCGTTAGGGGCAATTTATTTTGATGAAGGAAACTGGGAAAAAACTTTTACAATATACAAAAACCTTTATGATTTATCAGTAGCTCATACTGAAATCAGCGTAGCAAAAACAACTCAGAGAATGGGTATCGCTGCTTTTAATTTAGGAAAAATTGATGATTGCTTGAATAGTTTGATGATTTCAATGCAGAAAGATTCTGGTGAATTTGATACTAATTATTATTGCGGAAAGGCTTTTTATGCAAAGGGAACTTATGATAAAGCTTTAATTTGTTTTAAAAAAGCTAAGTTAATTCATCCAGAAGCTACCGATTTGAATGAACAAGTTGGTTTATGCTTGTATAAACTTCAGAAATATAAAGAATCATTAACTTATTTAAAGAGTGCAATTGATGAAAAACCTGGTAACAAAGAACTTCTGTTTTATTTAGCAGTGGCAATGTCTGAATGTAGTTTATACGACAAAGCGTTAAAGCTTTTTATTCATCTTCGTCCTGATCCTGAATTCGGGGTTCAGGCTTGTTTGGAAGCTGGAAAACTTCATGAAAGATTAAAAAATTATTCTGAGGCTATTCAAGATTATGAAATAGGAATGAAACTTCAAAATGTGCCAGAACAGATTTCATTACAAATAAAATATAAATGTGCCAATTGTCTTATTGCAACAAATGATATTAATGGTGGCTTGAATTTATTAAAACGAATTCAAGCTGTTCATGCAGGTTATAAAGATGTTGATTCCCTAGTTGCACGCTATCAAGATTTAACAAAGAATAAAAATCTTCAAATATATATGCTTGCAGGAACTAGTGATTTTGTAGTTTTATGTAGAAAATTTATTTCCTCTTATTATAAAGATACCTTTGTGAAAATTGAAGATGTTTCTGTAGCTTCTGAAAATGTTGAAATCATTTGTTCTGTTGAAGGAAAGAGATGGGAATCAAAAGAGATGTTCCGCTTCTACAGAAATTCTACTGTAATTGGTGATATTTATGTACGCGATTTCCATTCAAAAATGCGTGACTTAAAATGTGATTCAGGACTTTGTGTTACAATGGGTTCTTTTTCAGAAAGTGCTCATAAATATACAGAGGGACGACCAATCGATTTGCTTGAAAAAGACGAACTTTGTTCAATTTTAAATAAAATTAATATTGTATAAAAAAGTATGAATATTTGTTTATTTACGCAAGAAGAAATAAAAAAGCCACTTCCAATTCAAGATGAAAGGGCTGAACACATAATTAAAATATTGCATAAAAAAGTTGGCGAAACATTTACAGCTGGAATAATTGATGGCAAAGCTGGAACTGCAAAGATACAGTCAATTGGCGAAAGTATTACATTTACATTTGAACCCATTACTGATGGAAAAACTCTCTTTCCTCTAATAATGATTGTTGGGTTTCCTCGCCCAATTCAGCTAAAAAGATTGCTTCGTGATGTAGCTGCATTAGGATTATCAGAAATTCATCTAACAGGGACAGAACTTGGTGAAAAGTCTTATATGCAATCGAAACTTGTTGAAGATGGCAATGCACAGAAGATGTTGCTTGATGGAACTGTTCAGGCGGCAAGTACTCATATTCCAAAGTTATTTTTACACAAAAACTTAAATGAATGTCTTCATTATATTCAAAATAACGAGGATTATGCCAAATCACAAAAAATAACATTGGATAATGTAAATCCAGACTGTTCACTTTCGTCTGTTTTTACAAAAAGTGAAAAAATTGATAGTGTTATAGCCGCCATTGGAAGTGAAAGAGGTTGGACTGATTCAGAGAGAAATTTGTTTTCGGTCAATGATTTTACAAAATGTGGCATGGGGCAAAGAATAATGCGTACAGAAACGGCAGTTACTGTTGCTGGTTCAATCATTCTTGATAGAATGGGATTTTTAAATTAAAAAGGAATAAATATGGAAAACCAAAAGATTAAAGAAATACTAATTGATATTAAAAATACAAATATAGATTTTACAGTTATTCAAACTGGAAAGGAAAGCAAAAGAGTAAACGGTTTTTATAAACCAGATACTCATGAAATATTTTTGCATAACTTAAATTTCAAATCAGATAATCAGTTAGTTTATACTGCTATTCATGAATATACTCATCATTTAATAACGGAAGAAAAATCGTTGATAGTTCCTTCTGGCGTAATTCCTAATTCAAAAGTTCATACACAAGAATTCTGGGCAAAATTTGGTGAATTATTAAATATTGCAGAAGAAAAACATTATTATTCACTTGGATTGGAAAATGCACCTGAATTAAAAGCATTAACTGAAGATATTAAAACAAATTATTTAGCAAAAAATGGTGAATTGATGCAGGAATTTGGAAAAAAATTATCACAAGCTTATGATTTATGCAAAGAAGCTGATATTAGGTATGAGGATTATATTGATAGAATTTTGTGTTTAACAAGAAATACTGCGAAAGATTTACGTAAAATTTCCTCGGTGAATGTAAATCCTGCGATTGGTTTTGATAACATGAAGATTGTAGCATCTGCTAAAAAAGGTGATGAACGAAATAATATTGAAAAAGAATTTCTTGATGGTAAAAAAAGTCCATCAACAGTAAGAGAAATGATGAAACAAAGGGCTTCAAAAAGTTCAGAAGATGATGCAAAATTCAGGCTTGAAAAAGAAAAAAATCGTTTGGAAAAAACAATTAATCAGTTAACTCAGCGTTTGGAATATGTGGAGGAAAGTCTTGCAAATCTGTAGAAAAGCTTCTTTTATTTGCTTGTTGAGTTTAATTATATCAACACAAATGATTTATTCTGAAGAAAAGAGTACGATGCCATCTTTTCCGGATATGCCGTCTTTTCCCGAAATTTCAACTCCTTCTGTTGATTCATCATTTTATCATCCTCAAATTTCATCTTCTTCCACTTATTCAAATAATACTAAAACGGAAGAAAATGTAAATTCAACTAAAAAAGATTCACCAATACTTACAAGTTCAGATAACAATGCAAATATTCTTTCAAACTTGATATCGTCAAATTCAACATTAACCGCAAATGATATTTCTTCTCTGTACGATTCAGGTCTTTTTTCTAATTTAAATTCACTTTCAAGTAATCTTTCTTCAGGAAATACAGATGTTCTTTTACAAAAAATTTTAACTTCGCTTGAAGAATTAAAATCTGAACAAAAGAATCTAACAAATTCACAAAATCTATTGAATTCTGACAAAATTAACGATTCAAAAACATTCATACAGCGTTCGCCAAATGTACTTAGGTTTAAAATCAATAATTATAACTTGATAAATACGCTTGAAAAAACTTTCTTTTCTGATACAGAAAAAGATGGTTCTTTTCTTTTTACAGCGGATAGAAAATATTATGTTAATAATAAGGCAAATACAGAAACTTTTTACATTTTATTTAAGACAAAGAAATCTACTGGAGCGGCTACGGAGTATGATGTTGAGGTTTCGTTAAATCAAAATACAAAGAATGAAAATTCTTACATTTACAAATTGATGAATATGGAACACCTCAAAGCGATGAAAACGGGAAATCTTTTAGTTATGAGTAGCCTTGATGATAAAAACTCAGTTGATATTCTTCTTGATATAGATTTAAAACAGGATTAATAATGGATACAAAAAAACTCACTGACGGATTAAATAAATTAGGAATTCCTGATGACGAAATTACTTCAATCAGTCATAAAATGGAATCTTATATACATGAGATTATTCTTTTTAATTCTGCTTACAATTTGACAAATACTAGTGACGAGCAAGAATTAGTTGTTCGCCATGTTTTAGATTCATTATCGCCATATCAAATAATTAAAAAAATTTGTACAAATCTATCGACAAAACAAGATAAAGTTTGTATTGCTGACATAGGTTCTGGTGGAGGCTTTCCAGGAATTCCGCTTGCTTCAGTTTTTCCTCAGTATAAATTTATTTTGGTAGAAAGAATGTCAAAAAGATGTGCTTTTTTAGAAAATTGTGTGGCAATATTGGACTTAAAAAATGTTGAAGTGGTAAATAAAGAAGCTGAAAAAGTTGCAAAAAGTACCGCAGATACTTTAAAAAGCACAAGCCCTAAACGAAAAGGGAAG
>JAAZCS010000363.1 GCA_012513125.1 Treponema sp.
AGGCTCATGGCTGCAGAACTTGTACAGATCATAAGGCAAAACGCAGGGGTTGACTGGACTCTCCGGAAAAACATCCAGGCAAAAATAAGAGTCAGTGTAAAACGAATGCTAAAAAAGTACGGCTATCCCCCCGACAAACAGAAACTTGCTACTGAAAATATCCTCAAGCAAGCTGAACTACTCTGCAAGGATGCGGGAATTTCGGCAGCATTTTCAGCGCCACTACAGACAGCTTAAATTCAGATTAATTTTTTTAACTTTTTTTAGCAAAGCCTCAGTTTACTTAGTGAAAACTTTATTTTGACCGGGTATAATTTAAAACTGTGTACAAAAATGTATATTCATTATTAAAGTATTTTATTCGTAGATGGTACATTATCTGATTGAATTTAGATTCCATGGCAGTGCAAAATATGAAATTAAAAAGTTGATAGATGAAATCAATCAGAATTTTGAGCTAAATTCTAAAAGAGCGATTCCTCATGTCACTTTAGCAGGCCCATTTAGTACGAATGATGAAACAAAGTTAATCAGGGATTTTAACTGGTTGTGTTCCAACTACTCACTTATGGATTTTGAGGTAAATGGGTTCAATACATTTGAAGAGAATAAAGTTATATTTCTTGATATCAACCCCAGTAGAGAAATGGATGAATTTAGATGGAACCTCGCTCAAACCCTTGAACCATACTGCCAGCTTAATAAATTCGATTATGAAAGGAAATATGAATTCCATACGACAATCGCTATTAAGTTGTTGGATGATGAATTTAAAAGAATAAAAAAATATGTTGAAAGAAAAAAAGGTCTGAAATTCAAATATAAAATGATCAGGGCAACTCTTGTGAAAGATCAATTTATACTAAGGGAATACGACTTTCTTTTAAGAAGGCCATTAAGCAGAGAGTTGGCACTTGACCGAGATATTTATGCTCATACACTGAATTTATTAAGTGCTTATTTTGAAGGTAGTTATAATCCAGGTGAGTATATAAGTGAAAGGATTGAGATCCCCCAGAAAAGTCTGATTGAGAATATCAAAAGTGTATTTCGAAAATCAAAGGTCTTTGTAACTTCGGATTTACATCTAGATCATGCGAATATTATAAAATATTGTAAAAGACCATTTCTGGATACGGCTGACATGAATAAAGTGCTTGTACGAAACTGGAATAACACAGTTAGCAATAAAGATACTGTCTATTTTCTGGGAGATTTAGCTTATGGAAGAGGGAGCAGGACTGCGGATTATTGGCTAAAACAGCTGAATGGAAAGGTATTTTTCATTAAGGGTAATCACGATGTATCAAACGAAATAAAACTTTATGATGATTTTATTCTCGAATATGCAAATTATAAATTCTTTTTAACACATCGACCTGAGAACATTCCTTCTGGTTGGAATGATTGGGCGATTTGCGGCCATAGCCACAATAATAACCTTCATGAGTATCCTTTCATTGATAAAGAAAATAAAAGAATAAACGTCTCTGTAGAGTTGACGAAATATAAACCTGTTGACATGGATTTTATTCTTGAACAGTTAGAAAAATAATACTACTTTTCAATGAACTATTTCTCTCTCAAAGAGCTCATACTGCCTGTGAATTGTACACTTTTTCCTGAAGAATATCCTGAAAACGGTA
>JAAZCS010000364.1 GCA_012513125.1 Treponema sp.
ATACTATGGTGTTACAACATTTTGCGCCCCTCCAACAATTTATCGATATTTAATCCGTCAGGATTTGTCAAAATATGATTTTTCTTCATTAAAACATTGTTCAACTGCGGGTGAAGCCTTAAACAGTGAAGTATACAATAAATTCTTGGAACAAACAGGAATAAAGATGATGGAAGGTTACGGTCAGACAGAAACTACTGTTCTTATTGCAAACTTTCCTGGAATGGAAGTAAAACCTGGTTCTATGGGAAAACCTTCTCCTTGTTATGATGTAAAGATTATTGATGTTAACGGAAATGAATGTCCAGCTGGCGAAACTGGAGAATTGGTAATCAATCTAGATGAAGGACATCCGTGTGGATTATTTGCTGGATATTATCATGACGTTTCACTAACAGCAGATGCATTTGATAGAGGTGTTTACCATACAGGAGACACTCTTTACAAAGATGAAGATGGTTATTTTTGGTTTGTCGGTAGAAAAGATGATATAATTAAATCTTCAGGATACAGAATTAGTCCTTTTGAAGTTGAAAGTGTTCTTCAGCAGCATCCAGCAGTAATGGAATGTGCTGTCACTGGTGTTGAAGATCCAAAACGTGGACAAGTTGTTAAAGCAACAATAGTTTTGTCTCCAGGATATAATGCGTCTCATGATTTGGAAGTTGAGCTTTTTGATTTTGTAAAACATCAAACAGCGTTGTACAAAAGTCCAAGAATTATTGAGTTTGTAAAAGAACTTCCAAAAACAATTAGTGGAAAAATACGTCGTGTTGAAATTCGCGAAAAAGACAACGGAAAAGAATCAAAAAATATAAAACAGGATTTCTAATAAATAATATTGTAAAACAGCGTAAAATCCGAAATAATACAGAGATATGAAGAAAATAAAAGGAATTAATTTTTTTTGTTTTGTTGAAATATCTCTGTTTTTTTTTATGACTAGTTGTTCATTAAGATATGATGATAATTCAAGCGTAGAATCAACAATTCCTGAATTCATTTTCTACAATACAAATCTTTCTCGTTATGAAAATAATAAAAAAACTGTCGAATTAAATGCTGGTGTTGTAGAACAATATTCTAATTCTTCCGATACATACATAAAAGATGTTGAATTTAAAATGTTCAATGATGAAAATGAAGTTGCCTCAAAAGGAAAGTGTGGCTATCTTTTTATAAATAATGATGGCAATGCTTATCAGCTTTTTGATAATATCAGTTTTTCAAATAACGAAAAGAACATAAACGTTTTTGCACAAAGTCTTTTTTGGAATTCTATTTCAGAACAACTTGTAAGTGGCATTGATGAAATTGTTGAAATTCAAAAAGATGATATTTCGATTAAAGGAAAAGGGCTTTCCTTGAGTGCAATTAGTGATAAATTTGAATTTTCGGGACCAATAGAAGGAATTATCGAATCAGAATGAAAAAAATTATTTGTATAATATTATTTCTACTTTCTTATAATCTCTTCTGTGAAACTTTAGTTTTTACTGCACAGGCAATGAGAGGGCAGGCGGGTGATTCATCATCTGAAACTGAATTAATTGGCGACGCATCTATAAAGACAGAAACTGTTGAAATTAACGCCCAATCAATTTTGCTTTCTGGTGAAAATTACAATAATATAAGTTCAAAAGGTTCAATTTCGGGCATAGATAAAAAAGCAGATTTAGAATTTTCATGTGACAATCTTGAATATGATAGAAAAGCTGAAGTATTAATTCTTTATGGAAATGTAAATTTTACTGATAAGAAAAATAATGTTACAGCTAAGGCACAGATTATTGAATATGACGGAAAATTGGAAGTTGCAACTTTACAAATTCAAATTAATTTAGTTAAGGATAAAAATACTTGTACTGGTTCCTATGCCATTTACAATAAAAATGAACAGCTTCTTGAACTTTCTGGAAACGCAACTGTTACTCAAGAGGAAGATAGCTTTCGTGCTCAATATATTAAAATGGATTTAAATACAAAAAGCATTACTTTGGACGGAAATGTAAAAGGTTCTGTAAAAGACGTAAAAAGTCAAGAAATACCTTCGGATGAAAAAGATAAAAGCGATAAAAGCGATAAAAGCGATAATAAAGGCGAAAAAATGATTCCTCCTCCGCCTGAAAATTCCAGTGAAAATCAAAAGGAAACTGAAAAAGATAATCTCAATGTAACTGAAAAAGAAAATCTAAAAGGAAATGAAAATGAAAGATGAAATGGAAAATGGTGAATCTATACAAAATGACACTGATTACGTTTTAAAAGTATCTTCATTATATAAATCTTTTGGACGAAAAAAAGTAGTCAGAGGAATTGATTTCTCAATGAAAAGAGGTGAAGTATTAGGTTTGCTTGGACCAAATGGAGCGGGTAAAACAACAACTTTTTACATTGTTGTAGGTTTTTACAAACCCACAAATGGCGAAGTTTTTTTAAATGACCAGTGCATCACAAAACTACCTATGTATAAACGTGCAAAATTAGGAATTTCATATTTGCCTCAGGAACCTTCGGTTTTTAGAAAATTAACTGTAGAAGAAAATATCTGGTCTATTTTGGAAAATAGAGCTGATTTATCTTATCAGGAAAAAAAGGATAAACTTGAATTACTAATTGATGAATTTTCTATTGAAAGAATAAGAAAACAAAAAGCTTTCACTTTATCTGGTGGTGAACGCCGTAGAACAGAAATTGCAAGATCATTGGCAATTGAACCAAAGTTTCTTCTTTTAGACGAACCTTTTGCTGGAATAGATCCAATAGCAGTTGCAGATTTAAAAAAAATGATAAAACTGCTTTCTACAAAGGGAATTGGCATTTTAATTACAGACCACAATGTTCGTGATACATTGGAAATTACAGATAGAGCAATAATAATAAATAAGGGATCAATCGTAATTCAAGGCTCAAAACAAGAAATTCTTGAATCTGAAGTTGCACGTGAAATTTATCTTGGAAAAGATTTTTCAATGTAACTTTGTTCTATTAATAAAAAGAAATCTTGCAAAAAAAGTTCTTTTACTTTATATTTAAAATGAACTATTCTATTAAATACACTAGAAGGAGAATATTTTGGCAATAGCTATATACATTGCTCTCCCTGTTGTTGGAATTGTTCTTGGATGGATTATTCGCTGGCTATATGCCAGATTTCAATTAACTGCATCAGAACAGAAAGCTGAACGTGTAAAACAAGATGCTATTCGAGAGGCTGAAGCACAAAAAAAAGAAATTTTGTTAAATGCAAAAGATGAGCTCATTCGGGAAAGAAATCAGCAGGAAAGAGAAAATAGGGAACGAAGATCAGAAGTTCAACGTTATGAAGCAAGAATAAATAAAAAAGAAGAATTGCTTGATCAAAGAACGACTGAATTTGAAAAAACAGAAAAGGATTTTGCAGACAAAAAAGCTGCAATGGCAAAAAAAGAAGAGTTTCTTTTAAAACAGGAAGAATTGTATAGGCAGGAATTAGAAAGAATTTCTGGACTATCACAACAGGAAGCAAAAGATCTTATTATTAAAAATCTTGAAAATGATGCAAAACATGATGCTCAAGGATTAATCAATAAGATAGAGCAAGAAGCTCAGCTTACAGCGGAAAAAAAGGCCAAAGATATTCTTGTTACAACAATTCAGCGTATTGCACCTGAAACTACAAGTGATATTACTGTTGCTACAGTTTCATTGCCTAGCGATGAAATGAAAGGACGAATTATTGGTCGTGAAGGTAGGAACATTAGAACTCTTGAAACTTTGATAGGTGTAGACATAATTATTGATGATACTCCTGAAGCAGTTGTAATTTCTTGTTTTGATCCAGTAAGAAAGGAAATTGCAAAGGAATCACTTGAAAGATTGATTTCTGATGGAAGAATCCATCCTGCAAGAATTGAAGAAATTGTTCAAAAAGTAACTCATGAAATTCAGAATAAGATTTATGAGGAAGGTGAAAAGGCTTTATTTGATTTAGGTATTCATAATATGAATACAGAAGGAATTAAAGCTTTGGGACGTTTGTATTTCCGCACTAGTTACGGTCAGAATGTCCTTTCGCATTCAAAAGAAGTTGCAAATGCAGCCTCTTTGATTGCTTCAGAGATTGGAGCAAATAGAGAATTGGCAAAACGTGCAGCTATACTTCATGATATTGGTAAAGGTGCAGAAAACGATAGTGATCAGAACCACGCAGAAGTTGGTGCTGAAATGGCTAGAAAAATGGGTGAAGATCCAAAAGTCATTAATGCAATCGCTGCTCACCATAATGA
>JAAZCS010000365.1 GCA_012513125.1 Treponema sp.
AACAGACACAAAAGTATAATGAAATTCAAATAATTTTAGATTCACCAAATAAAGAAATCGATAGTGATAATAAAAATTTTATTGAAAAATCCGAAAATTCTGATTCTATTGAAAAAAAGCAATCAGAGGAAACTCAAAAATCGCAACCTGTTGATAATGAAAAACCAGTTTCTGAGAACACCGTACAAGATGAGAATAAAATTATCCAAAAAGTTGATACTCAAAATAAAATTACAAAAAAAGATGAATCAATAATACCTTCAAAAGATTTAACAGAAGAAAAAATAGAGAAAGCTTCAACTAAAAATGAGGCTCCTGTTTATGAAATTCAAAAAAGTACAGAAGATTTGATTAATGAACAAATGAATAGAAAAAAAGAATCAAGTGCAATCTGGGATGATAGTCTTTTTTCTGATGAACAAACTAAGGAATCAAACTCAAGCAAAGAAAAAACTGAAGTTGTAAAAGCGGAATCAAGTTTTTCTGGAACTGCAGGAAATGTTACTGAGTCTGAAGATAAGGGGGCAAAAAGTTCCTCTTCCGATGAAAAAAAGCAAACAAATGTATCTAGTGGCGTGTCAGATGCACTAAGTTCAATAAAAAGTACAAGTTATTCTTCTTCAACAGATGGAGTTCAATCAAATTCACTTGTTGATTCTTACAAATCGAATAGTGGTGGAACAAATATAAAAATGATGGACGGTTCTGTAAGGACATTAATTTCACCAAAAGAGCCATATATTACTATTTCAAGTGAAAATGCAAAGCTTATTGATAATACAGTGACCGTAACAATCAGTTTTACAATTTTGGAAAGTGGAAACATTCCTTTAGGTGAAATCAAAATATCTCCAATATCGCTTTTAACATCATCAATAAGAACTGAAGTATCTGAGCAAATTAGTAGATGGATTTTTGAACCAGCAAATTATATCTCAAAAGGTAGCTTTGAATACACAGTAATCAAAAAATAGTTATTAAATATACTAGTATACAAGAATATTAGTTGCTTGTTTTTTTTCTCAGTGTTATAATTACTTATAAATGAGGTAGCTGATATGGAAATGACAATTCGTTGGTATGGAAAAGGTTTTGATTCAGTATCGTTGAATAATATAAGACAAATTCCTGGTGTTAAGGGCGTTATTACAACTCTTTATGATTCTGTACCTGGTAAAGCTTGGGAAAAAGAAGCAATTAAGCAAATAAAAAAAGATGTTGCAGATGAAGGAATGAAAATTGCCGGCATTGAAAGTGTAAATATTCATGATGATATAAAAATTGGAAATGGAAGAAGGGACGAATACATAGAAAATTATATCAAAACTTTGGAAAGGCTTGGGCAAGAAGATATTCACATGGTTTGCTATAATTTTATGCCAGTTTTTGACTGGACTCGTTCTGAACTTGCACGAAAACGTCCCGATGGTTCAACAGTTTTGGCTTATAATCAAAGTGCAATTGATGCTGTAAAACCTGAAGAAATGTTTAATAATCTTGATAAAAGCAGTAATGGATTTATTCTTCCCGGTTGGGAACCAGAACGTATGGCTCATGTAAAGTAATTATTTGAACTTTACAAAGATGTTGATGATGACAAACTTTTTGCAAATCTGAAATATTTTCTTGAGGCAATTATGCCTGTTTGTAACAAATATAATATTGACATGGCAATTCATCCAGATGATCCAGCTTGGCCTGTTTTTGGTCTTCCACGCATAATTATAAGTAAAGAAAACATTCTAAAAATGATGAAGATGGTTGATAATCCACATAATGGCGTAACTTTTTGTACTGGTTCTTATGGCACAAATAGAAAAAATGATTTATGTGATATGATTCGAAATCTAAAAGGAAGAATTCATTTTGCTCATATAAGAAATTTAAAATTCAATTCAGATACAGATTTCCAAGAGGCAGCCCATTTATCATCAGATGGAAGTTTTGATATGTACAAAATTGTAGAAGCTTTGTATGAAACTGGTTTTGATGGTGTTATTCGTCCCGATCATGGAAGAATGATATGGGGTGAAAAAGCAATGCCAGGATATGGTTTGTACGATAGAGCATTAGGTGCGGCCTATATTAATGGATTATGGGAAGCAATCAGTAAAAGCCACGACAGAAGCAATGTTACTCTTTATAGATAATAGGATGGTAAAAGATGAAACTTACAGAAAAGGGAATTGAAAATCTAACTGAATGGAAAAATAAAGGATATATTTGTCCAGATTTTAATATAGAATTAGTAAAGAAAAATACAGTTGAAAATCCCACTTGGATTCATTTTGGTGCAGGAAATATTTTTAGAGCTTTTCAGGCGAATCT
>JAAZCS010000034.1 GCA_012513125.1 Treponema sp.
GAACAGGCGCTGCTCCAGTAATTGCTGATATAGCTCAACAATTAGGTGCATTAACTGTAGGAATAGTTACAAAACCTTTCTCATTTGAAGGAAAAAAGAGAATGGAACATGCAATGAATGGTTTAGAAGAATTAAAAAAACATGTTGATACATTAATTGTTATTCCAAATGATAAATTAAGAGAAATTATTGATAAAACAACACCACTTCTAGAATCATTTAGAGAAGTTGATAATGTATTAAGAAGAGGTGTACAATCAATATCAGATTTAATTGCTGTAGCTGGTCTTATTAACTTAGACTTTGCCGATGTAAAAGCAGTAATGGAAAAAAGAGGAAATGCTTTAATTGGTATTGGTATTGGAGTTGGAGATAATAGAGCAAAAGAAGCAGCTGAACAAGCAGTTTCAAGCCCACTTCTAGAAACTAGTATTGATGGAGCAACAGATGCAATAATCAATGTAACTGGAGGAAGTAATTTAACATTATTCGAAGTTGAAGAATCAGCAGAAACAATAAGAGCAAGTGCTAATACAGATATTAATACAATTTTCGGAGCTGTTATTAATGAAAATTTGAATGATGAAATAATAGTTACAGTAATAGCAACAGGTTTTGATGATAAATCTGATACATTATATCAATCTTATGATAAAAAAGAAGAAAAAAAAGTAGAAGAAGACAATGATGATAATGATACTAATATTCCAGCTTTTTTAAGGAAAAGAGGATTTTAAAGTAATAGAAATATTACTTTTTTTGTATAAAAATGTAAAAAAAATATATACTAGTAAATAGAGTGTAAAAATGTAAAAAAAATAGTGACAAACCCAATATTGTATGCTATAATTTGTATGTATGATATGTGAGGCTACACATATCAAAACTTAAGAGGAGGAAAGTTTTATGGGTCAAAAAAGAGATCAAAAAAATATTTTAATAGGAGTTTTATTAATAGCTATAGTTGTTATGGCAGTTGGTTATGCAACATTCGCAACAACATTAACTATTGGTGGTACTGCTAATGTTTCAGGAAATTGGAATGTAGCTATTACTGGAATTGAAGTAGCTGATAAATCAGCAGGAGCTTCAAGTACAACTAATACTTATACTGGAACTACTGCAACATTTGCTGCTGATTTAGCTGCACCAACAGATTGGATTGAATACACTGTTACAGTTAAAAACAATGGTTCAATTGATGCAACATTAGACGAAATTTCACAAGTAATTGCTGAAGGTGGCTCAGATGCTATTACATTTACAGTAACTGCACCAGAAGCTGATTCAACATTAGCTTCAGGAGATACTGTTACAGTAACTGTAAAAGCTGCTTATAACGACGTTGACGTTGAACCAGATGTTACTTCAAAATCTTTGACTATTACACTAGATTATGTTCAAAAGGTTTAGAATATAACCTATAAGCACTAAACAGTAGGTTTGGTGCTTTTTATTTTTATGGGGGAATCTTATGTTTAAGAAAAAAAAGAAAAAAGAAGAAAAATTAAGTAAGAGATTTAAAATAGTACTTTTAATGACTATTTTGCTTGTTTTTATTGGCTCTGGATATGCAATGATGAATACAAAACTAAGCATTGGTGGTACTATTGAAGTTACCCCAAGGTGTACTATAGAAATAACTCCTACATTGTCACAATCATGGACTAATAATGGGGAGACAACTTATATGTATGATCTTTCTTTTACAAATTATGATGATGAAACATTATATTATTGGAATTTAAGATTTGAAGTTCCTAGTGATGCTACGGTTACTTCAAATGTATCAAATGTAACAAAATATTTAACAACAATTAATTTATCTCAACAAGAATTTAATGCTGTCGTAGCACCTGGGAGTTCTGTTAGCATGCAAGTTGTTATTACAACAAGTGATGCAACTTATCAAATGGGTGAAGTTTTAATTGATCATTGTAACAACTTTGCTTCTTTCCCAGCCGATCCTGATAATCCTGATATTCCAGTAGACCCTGATGATCCTGATGATCCAGTAATACCTGAAACACCAAAAATTTCTGTAACACCTGTTGTTGCAAGCGGTTGGGGTAATTA
>JAAZCS010000366.1 GCA_012513125.1 Treponema sp.
ATATTATTCTGTTGTAACAGAAACAATTCGGGAGTTTAGTGGTTCAATTTTTCAATTTGCAGGCGATTCTATACTAATCAGTTTTGAAGAATTTGAAGATGAAAAGCCGGAAGAAAATGTTAAGCGTGCATTGACGGCGATATTTAGAATCCTTGAGTTGAGTAATAATTACAATTCTGTTTCTCTGGAAACAAACGGATTTATGCTGAAGCCGAAAATAGGTTTTAGTTATGGAGAATATAATCAAGTAATTTTAGGTAGCACAGATTTGTTTATGACCCCTGTTTTAGTGGGAAGAGCTGTAAAAAATGCCATTTCTTGTGAAAAAGAGTGCAAACAGCAAAGTCTTGTTATTGATGATAAAACTTTTAAAATTGTAAAAAATTGTGGATTGGAGCAGTCGTTTAAGCCTTTGACTGAATCTGCATACATTTTTACACAAATTCCCTCATCTTTTTTTGATGATATAAAGTATCCCGATTTTTATGACACAGAACCATTGTTTGAAAAGCCTTATTTTTATGGGAGATTGATTTCATTCATTAATCCAACAATCAGGAAGCAAATTGAAAATAGTTTGAACGGTTTTTCGGGTGAATACAAAGATATTTCATGCTTGATGATTAAGTTTGACGGCAATTTTGTAAATGAACTTGTTGACGGAATGAATGATGATATATTGAAAGTGTTAAACTTTCTTTATACAACTGTTTGTGAAAAATCAGGAAAATATGGCGGATATTGTATGAAACCAGATTTTTCAGATAAAGGAATTGTTTTTCCTGTCGTTTTTGGAATCCCTTCTGCAATGGAAAATAAGGAGAGAAATGCTCTTTTTTGCAGTGCAGAAATAATGCGAGATTGTTTAAATCATAAAGAAATAAAAAAAGTTCATATTGGTCTAGTTACTGGAATGGTTTATGCGGGTGAATTTGGTGGAATTTTAAGAAAAGATTACACGATTATTGGAAATTCAATCAATTTTGCATCTAGATTGATGATGTCGGCAAAAGAAAATGAGAATTTTTCACTCATAATGGATTATAGAACTAATGCATTTGTTCAAAAATTTTGTAAAACAAGCATTATTACAGGAATCAGTTGCAAAGGTTATAAAGGCTTGCAAACAGCATATAGATTTAAATCCTTCAAAATGCTTTCAAAATCAATTGAAAGTAAAGGAAAATTGCTAGTCAGAACAGAGGAATTATCTTATTTGTTGGAATTTTATGACAAAATGAATGATTCAAAAATGCAGTTTGTAGGAATAAAAGGCGAGGCTGGAATAGGAAAAAGTTTTTTTGTTGATAGCTTCAAAAATGCACTGAAACAAAAAGATAAAGAAGCTTATATTTATTCAGGTTATTGTTATCAATATGAACAATCGACACCATTTTTTTGCTGGCAGTCTATAATCAGGCAGATTATCCAGCTTTCGTCAGGAATTACATTGGATATAGCAGAAATTTTAGTAAAATCTTTTTTTTATGAACATTTTCCCGAAGATCTTTATTGGTTCCCGACATTTATGAATATATTTGGTTATAACTTTCAAGAACCAATAGAAATTGTAAATATGGATGTATCACAAAAGCAGGAACATTTATTTAAGTTGCTGTATAAAATCCTTCTTTTATTTAAGAAGACAAATACTGTAGTAATTATTGATAGTTTGCAGTGGTGCGATGATGTTTCGCTAAACATGTTGAAATATCTTCATAATCATCAGTCAGAAGCGAATCTGTTAATTCTTTTTACAGTACGAGATTCTGACAGTTTGCAGGATTTTTTTAATGAAAATAATTTTGATTTTATTGAACTAAAACAGCTTTCTGATGATAAATCAGTTGAATTGACAAAATCATTATTAAATATGAAAGAAGTGGATGAAGATTTTGTGCATAAAATAGTTTCGAATGCATCAGGAAATCCATTTTTTATAGAGAACATAATTCAAGGTTTTATTGAAAAAGGAATCTTAATAGAAGATGAGAATGGATATTTTAATTTGTCTGACAAAAAACAGGTTTTTCAAATTCCAACTTCTGTTCAAGATATTGTGTTATCGCGTTTTGATTCGTTAAAGTTTTTTAATCAAGTAGTTTGTAGAACTGCATCGGCTATCGGAAAAGAATTTTATAAAGATTGTCTTATTGAACTTTTGCCAGATGGTTTTGACGAGACAAAAGTTGAAAAATCGTTGACTGATTTGCAAAAACATAATCTTATAATAAAAGACGAAAATAATGATGATGAATATTTGTTTTCAAATGGAATTACAAGGGATTTGATTTATGAAACAATCCTTGATATTACAAAAAAAGAATTGAATCTGAAAATTCTTGAATTCTTTGAGAAAAAATACAAGGATGATTATTCATTAATCGTAGAAAAGCTAGAATATTATGCACAGGAATCGAAAGAGCAAAAGAAAATTGTAAAATATGCATTGGAATCAGCTGTTAGGGCAAAAAATAAGTCATCTTTGCTAGATGCAATTTCGCATTATTGGATAGCGATTGAGGCTTGGGAACAAATTGTAGAAGAAAAAGATTTTAATCAATTTTTTCAAATGCAGTTAGATTTGGCAGATGTTTATCGCTTAAAAGGTGATTATAACGAATCCGAAAATGTGTACAATCTAGTTATTCAGGCGTCAGAAAGCTCAAAGATTCAAATAGAAGCAAACTGCGGACTAGAAAAATGTACGCAAGAAAGAGAATCTGCTGTAGGTAGTTGATGTGTTGAAAAAACATATAAAAAAGTTCATAATGATAAAATTGTTGTATATGGAGAATATAAATGTTTGATAAAAAAATAGCTTTAATCACGGGAATAACTGGACAAGATGGATCATATTTGGCGGAGTTTTTATTAGAAAAAGGTTATGAAGTTCATGGAATAATTCGTCGTTCGTCTTCTTTTAATACTGGAAGAATTGAACATTTGTATATTGATGAATTAATTGAAGATATGCACAAGGATAGAAAAGTAATTCTTCATTATGGTGATTTAACTGATTCAGAAAGTTTGATTCGCCTTATTAGAGAAATTAATCCATCTGAAATTTATAATCTTGCAGCTCAGAGCCATGTTCAAGTTTCTTTTGAAGTTCCAGAATACACAGCAGATTGTGTTGGAACTGGTGTTTTAAGAATTTTGGAAGCTGTTCACTTTTTGGGAATGGAAAAAACTTGTAAAATTTATCAAGCGTCTACATCTGAATTGTTTGGATTGGTTCAGGAAGTTCCTCAGAAAGAAACAACACCTTTTTATCCTCGTTCACCATATGCTGTTGCAAAAATGTATGGCTTTTGGATTATGAAAAATTATCGTGAAAGTTATGGAATGTTTTGTTCCAATGGAATTCTTTTTAATCATGAATCAGAAAGAAGAGGTGAAACTTTTGTTACAAGAAAGATTACTCTTGCAGCTAGCCGTATTTCTCAAGGTTTGCAGAAAAAATTGTATTTAGGAAATTTAAATTCTCTTCGTGACTGGGGTTATGCAAAAGATTATGTTGAATGTATGTGGCTTATCTTGCAACAAGATAAAGCAGATGATTTTGTTATTGCAACTGGTGAACAACATTCTGTAAGGGAATTCTGTCAACATGCTTTCAAATATGCTGATATCGAACTTGAATTCAAGGGTGAAGGCGTAAATGAAAAAGGATATAACAAAAAAACAGGTGAAGTTGTAATTGAAGTTGATCCTAAATATTTCCGTCCTTCAGAAGTTGAAACATTGCTTGGTGATCCAACTAAAGCAAAGTCAGTTTTGGGCTGGAATCCAAGAAAGACTACATTTGAAGAATTAGTAAGAATAATGATGAAGCATGATATGGAATACGTAAAATCAGAACGTTTTGTTCATAAAAGATAAAAGAGTAGTTAAAATGGAAAAGAATGCAAAAGTTTTTGTTGCCGGTCATAGGGGCTTAGTTGGTGGTGCAATATATCGTGAACTAGTAAAAGATGGTTACACAAATATTATTGTACGTAGTCATACAGAATTGGATTTATTAAATCAGAAGTCAGTAAATGATTTTTTTGAAAAAGAAAAGCCAGAGTATGTATTCTTGGCTGCAGCTCATGTTGGTGGAATAGGGGCTAATTCAACTTATCCTGCTGATTTTATTTATCAGAATATGATGATTGGATTTAATATTGTTGAAGCTGCAAGGAAAAATTCAGTTAAAAAATTGATGAATCTAGGTTCTACATGTATTTATCCAAAAATGGCAGAACAGCCGATTAAAGAAGAGTCTTTATTAACTGGACCACTTGAACCGACAAATGATGCTTATGCATTAGCAAAAATTAGCGTTATAAAACTTTGCACTGCATACAATAAGCAGTTTGGCACGGATTATCTTTCTGTAATGCCGACAAATCTTTATGGTCCAGGCGATAATTATGAGTTACAGGGTTCTCATGTTTTGCCTGCAATGATTCGTAAATTTCATGAGGCAAAATCTAGTAAAACAGACGTTGTTGAATTATGGGGAGATGGTTCTCCTTTAAGAGAGTTCTTGTATAGTGAAGACTTGGCAAAAGCTGTAGTTTATTTAATGAAAAATAAACATGCAGAAGATGTAAGAACTCCAACAGGTGATTTTGTTAATGTTGGAAGTGGAAAAGAGCTTACAATTAAGCAATTAGCAGAAAAAATTAGAGATATTGTTTATGAAGATACAAATGGACGAAGTTGTACAATAAATTGGAATACATCAAAACCAAACGGAACTCCGCGTAAATTATGCGATATAACTAGATTGGTGAATCTTGGTTGGAAACCGCTCGTTGATTTGGAAGAAGGAATAAAGAATTCTTATAATGATTTCTTAAATAATAAGAATATTAGATTAAGCTAGATAAATAGGAAGTGTATGAATACTAAAGAAAAAAATGGTCAATGGACACAGATTATTGATTCAAAAAGAAAGTTATTTGAATTGGGGCTAAAAGATGTTGCCCATTATAGAGATTTAATCCTAATGTTTATAAAAAGAGATTTTATAATCACTTATAAACAATCAGTGTTAGGTCCGCTTTGGTATATTCTTCAGCCGTTGATGTCTACAGTAATGTACACTTTTATTTTTGGAAATTTAGCGGCAATCGGCACGGATGGAATTCCTTATATTCTTTTCTATTTTGCAGGTTCAATGCTTTGGACTTATTTTTCTAATTCTCTTTTGAGTGCAGCGAACTGTTTTTTGGATAATAAAGGTGTTTTTGATAAAGTATATTTTCCTCGTCTTTGTGTTCCTATATCAACAACAGTTGGTCATATTTTAAGATTATTGATACAGTTTGCGTGCCTTCTTTGTTTTTATATATACTATTTGATAAAAGGCAATGCAATTCATCCTTCTTGGATGGTTGTATTATTTCCTTTATTGCTTGTTTGGATAGGTTGTCTTGGAACTGGTATTGGATTGATTATTTCATCGTTAACAACAAAATACAGAGATTTAAAAACATTAGTGCAATTTAGTTTGCCTTTATTAATGTATGTAACACCAGTTGTGTATCCAATGTCGCAGACTCCAGAAAATTTAAGAGTATTTTTTTATTTTAATCCGATGAGTGCACCAATTGAATTTTTTAGAATCTGGTTTTACGGGGCTGGAGCAGTTTCTACGAATATGCTTATTATTAGCATTGCAGAAACGTTAGTTGTTTTGTTATTAGGTGTACTTCTTTTCAATAGAAATGAAAGAAACTTTGTTGATGTAATTTAGGGTTTATTTAAAATGAAGAGAGAAATAAGCGATAAGAGACTATCAACAATAGGTTATGATGTTTTAAGAATCATATCTGCGTTTGTTGTAGTTAGTTTTCATTTTTCATTACATGTGATAACTGTAAAGAATGAGTCATTTGGTTATTTTGACATCTTTGTTGGCAGGTCAGTTGCCATATTCTTTATTGTTTCAGGTGCCACTTTATGGTTGAATAATAAAAATACTTCAATAAAAGATTTTGCAATAAAAAGGGTTAAAAGTATCTATCCACTATTTTGGATTTGCTACGTACCATTGGCAATTGAAAGAATCATTAAAAGTAAAAGTCTTTCTTTAGGATTAAATCCTCTAAAATATATTC
>JAAZCS010000367.1 GCA_012513125.1 Treponema sp.
AATGTTTCAACACCAATCATTCCAACAAAATAGCCGAATGTTGAATTATTTTTATTTCTTGCAGCTCTTGCTACAGGTACAACATATTTTTTTGATGTTTTTGACAAAACCATATCTCCAATGAAAACATCTTTTTTTTCTACAACCATTGCTTTATGGTAATCTCTATCAACTAAAGCTCCTTTTGCACCAACAAGCCCCGTATCGCGGTACGAAGTGCCATCCAAGGTGCTATAAAACATATAGTCATAATCAGAATTTCGTAAATTCTGATGTTGATGAAGCCAATTGATTACATTATTTTCATTTCCGCTTAAAACTACATCAGAATTTGAATAAACACATAAATCATTTTTATAGATATCTATCCATTTTTCAACTTGAGCAGCACGCCCTTCAACAATATTGATTGCAGTATTAAAATAACTATCTTCAATCTGTGTATTAACAACTCTTGTAATTACTAACAATAAAAATGCCATTAAAACAAAAACTACAGATAAAATAATTATACCTAATTTTAATGTCAGACTAGACTTTACACTTTTTTTATCAACACTTTCCATGAAACTCTCCAAATAATTGAGTAAGTAAGTAATTATCTATTATATCGCACAAAAACAATTTGTCTAGTTTTGATTTTAACTAGATTTTTTATCATTCTCTGGTAACTTTTCATTATCGTTGGAACTAGAATTCTCTGCTACCTTTTCGTTTTTTTTGTTTTTTTCTGTTGAAGCATCGTTTTTTTCTGAAGAACTTTGTTTATCGTCAGAATCTTTATCTGTTTCCGTTTCTTTTATTTCAGAACCTTCCACTTGATCTTTTTTTTCTTCATCAACTTTTTCAACTACAGAAGGCTGTTTTTCTTCCTCTATTGTTTCAACACCAGAATCATCTTTTTTAATATTCTTTGAATCTTCAGCGGAAACATCGCCATTCTCTTTAGCTTTTTTATCACCTTCTTTTGATTCTGTATCAAAATCAAATACCTCAGAAGTCTTTAATCTTGAATAATCTTCCATATCTTTCATTGCAGAAGTGTAAAAAGCCTTATATTGGGAATCTAAAACTTTAAATATATATTTTTTAATTATTGACTTAACTTCAGCCGAAGTACCTTTTGTCATTAGCATAATTACAATACAAGCGTTTGCATTTAATTGAACATTAACAACAACAGTAGAAAAAATAACGTTAATTCTTTCTACTGTAAGTGAAACATTTTTTAAAAGTGTTTTTGGCTTAAACAAAAAAGCCATATCTAGTGGAGCTACACAAATAAAACCTTGTGAACTTATACTAATCAATCTAAACGAATATAACTTTGATCCACTTGCAACATAACCATTTATATCAGTTCTGTAAGGACAGTCTAATCGAATAAACTTTCTCTTTCCTTTTGCCCCATTTATATTCAAAATTCCAATTAAATTCTTTAGCGTATCTTCAAGATGTCCGTTCAAAACAACAAAACCACCGGGAAGTTTTGTATTCATTATGAACGTTTCTTTATCTGATTTTCGTGCCCTTGTGGATAAAACACCTATAAAAATACTTTGTAATGTTGGATCTGTTTCAAAGGACTTAATAAAATTGAACCATTCTCTTATTGACAACTGATCATCAATATTGATAAAACAAATAGCATCTTCCGATTTTCTAAGAATTGGCTTAGCGTCTCGATAATCGTCAATACAATAAGATTCATATTCTAAATCACGTAATTTTTCTACAATAAATTTATTAATTGCTAAAGTCGGATTTAAGAAAAAAACTTTTCTTCCATAAATTGGATTTTCTCTAGAAAACATAACTATCCTATATATTATCATTTTATATCCTTTTTGTCATAAATAATTACTTTTTTCCCTCCCAATACACAAAGAAATTTTAATCGTATTGATTGACTTTATAATTTTGACAGAAGATAATAGGGTTAATTCTTGATTAAATTTTTATAGGAGAATAAATGAAAACTATAGCTGTTTTTTTTGCAAATGGATTTGAAATGATAGAAGCTCTTACTACAGTTGATTTATTGAGAAGAGCTAAACAAAATGTCATTACTGTGTGCGTTTCTTCTGATTCCAGAGGCTCTACAACTGTAACAAGCTCGCATAATGTCACCATAAACGCTGATATCGACTTTGAAAGTTACATCAAAAAATATGGAAAAAATTTACCTGATTGCGTTGTGTGCCCAGGAGGAACTGTTGGTTCTCATAACTTGCAAACTAAAAAACTTTTAGATCATTTAGAAGATTGTAATAAAGCGAACAAAATCGTAGCTGCAATTTGTGCTTCTCCTGCGGTTGTTCTTGGAAATACTAATATTCTGAAAAATAAAAAATGGACTTGTTATCCGGGTATGCAAGATGAAGCATTTAGTGAATACCAAAAAAACTACGCTGATGAAAGAACTGTTATTCAAGAAAATGTGATTACAGCAAGCGGTGAAGGCGTAAGCGAAGAATTCTCATTAACACTGGTGGAAATGCTTGTGAATAAAGATGAAGCTGATAGAATTAAACGAACAACCTTGCAAAGATAAATCAATACAAGGTTATATCAAATGCACATTGAACATTGAACTATAAAAAGCTCAATTGGCGAGGTGCATTTTTTTAAATTATTTTTGAACAGGAATTTTTGCAATAATATCTTTTATATGAGGACGTTTCTTCAAATCACCCTCAAGAGCGGCTTTTCTTGCTTTGTTTTCATATGACGGAGACTGGAATCTGTATGTGAAATTTGTATGAACATCATAAGTTCCTTTCATCAAAGCATATGCATCTTCTGTCATTACAAGTTCTTCATCAGTTGGAATAACAAAAATCTTTACTTTTGAATCGTCAGCATTTATGCATGTTTCTGCATTGCCAGTAAATGACCACTCATTTTTCTGTAAATCAATTTTTACACCGTATTCTTCAAGACCTTCCAATGATCTTTTTCTGATTATAGGAGAACGTTCCCCTACTCCAGCTGTAAATACAATAGCGTCAACATGACCTAAAGCAGCCATATAAGAACCGATACACTTTTTCAATCTGTATGCTTCCATATCTATAGAAAGTTCAGCTAGTTTATCACCTTTCGAGGTTGCAACTTCAATATCACGTCTATCAGCATATTGTTCAGTTATTCCCAAAAGTCCTGACTTTTTATTCAAAGCTTTGTCCATTTCGTCAACAGACATTCCTGTTTTACGCATGATATAGAAAGGAAGAGCAGGATCCAAATCACCACATCTTGTTCCCATAATTAATCCTTCCAAAGGAGTAATTCCCATTGAAGTATCATAACATTTTCCATTTTTTACAGCACAAACAGAAGCTCCATTTCCAATATGGCAAATGATTACATTTGTATCTTTTGGTTGTTTTCCAAGCAATACTGATGTTCTTTTTGCAGTATAGAGGAAAGATGTTCCATGAAATCCATATTTTCTTGCTGAATATTTTGTATACCATTCACGAGGAACTGCATACATAAATGATGATTCTGGCATAGTCTGATGCCATGCAGTATCCATTACAGCACAGTGAGGAACATTTGGAAGAACTTTTTGAGCTGCCTCAATTCCCATAATATTTGCAGGCATATGTAAAGGGCCTAAATCAATTACAGAACGGAATGTATCAAGAACTTCTGGAGTTACAATTAAAGATTTTATAAATTTGTCTCCACCATGAAGAACTCTGTGACCTACAGCTCCAATAACACTCATGTCAGATATAACACCAACTTTTGAATCTGTTATTTCCTTTAAAATCAATTCGATTGCTTCTTTATGAGTTGGACAAGGGCTTAAAACTTCTGTCTTCACTCCCTTTGCCTTATGGGTAATTCCTGAACCTTCTGCACCAATACGCTCAACAACACCATTCGCCATCACTTCTTTTTGATCCCAATCATAAACTTGATATTTTGCAGATGAAGAACCACAATTAAGAGTAAGAATAACCATATAAAACTTCTTATATATTAATTAACAAATTTTTTTTAATTATATGATTATTTGGTATTCTTTTCAATGATTTCTGCCGATGTTATAGAAAGTAAGGTTTATTAAAAAAACACGAGGATTATTATGGAAAAGATTAATAAAAAAAATAAATGGTTTGCCCCAATTTCAATTTGCTTAAGCATAATATTATGTTTTGTATTATCTTGTTCTTCAAATACCGATTCACTTCTAACATTAATGTCAGCTTCAACAGACATTGTAGTCTCTTTTGAGTTAAATGAAGGAACAACTACTACTGAACTTAGAGCAGGAAATGTACTTGTTGGAAAAGCAGGAACCGCTCTTACAATAGAAGATCCTACAAAAAAAGGATACACATTCACTGCTTGGAATCCAGAATTACCTTCAACATTTCCTACAAAAGATTCAACATATGAAGCAAAATACAGTATTGTTACTTATCAAATATCATATGAACTAAAAAATTCTAATGCTTTAAATGCAAATCCTGGAACATATAAAGTTACAGACAGCACAATCACTTTGGTAGACGCAACATCTAGTGTCAGTTCCGATGAATTTGTTGGCTGGTATACTACAAGCACATATGAAACAGCAGTTACAACAATTCCAAGTGGAAGCACCGGAAACTTAATTTTATACGCAAAGTGGTCGTAATAATTAAAAAAAACTAGTTTGGAAAATGAAGTGCACCCAAAGAGTTAGACAAAATCAAATTTTTAGAGGTGCATTTTTTTTATTTCATCATTTCTTTACTACATTCTGAATTTTTGTTTTTACTTCTTTTTTGAAGATATATTTTAATGGGTGCAAGTCAAATGGATTTGATGCCCATCCACCAACACAATCTAAATCTATTATATTGATTGCTATCGGATGATACATTGGCAAAACCATTGCATCATCTAACAAAATATTTTCAGCTTTTGCCAAAATGGAATATCGATTTTCTGCAGAAGCTAAGCTAGCCTCATCTAATAAATCATCGAATTCTTTATTTTTCCATCCAGAATCATTTAATGACGAATCACTTCTAAACAATTCCAAAAATGCCAATGGATCTGCATAATCACCTATCCACACATAAGATAGCATATCGGCAGATGACGTGTGTGCTTTTGCAAAATATTCATACGGATTAACTCTATTAACAATGAGATTTACACCAAGTTTTTGCCATGCGTTCTTTAATAAATTCAATTTTTCATCAGAATAGCCATTTTCACTAATATCGAGTGTCAAATCTAGTATTTTTGTTTTTGGAACATTGTATTTTTTACGGGCTTCATCCATCATCTGAATTGACGCTTGTTCATCAGTATATGAAAAACCATTTACAGATGGATAATTTTGCAACGGATAGACAAAAGTATCAGCTTTTATCATATAACCATCGCGTAAATCATCCCAAGGAACAGCTTCCATCAATGCATTTCTAAAATCACGATTTAGCCAATTATTTTTGGAATCTTCATGTATTTTGAAAAATAAATATGCCGTTCCAAATTCGCCACTAACAACAAAAGTTGACGGATTTAACAAAATGGTAGTATTAACAGAACCACATATCCAATCCACATCCCCATTATTGAATAAATGAGAACTTTCGTTTGGGTCATCAGACTGGATAAAAGTAATCTGCTCCAAATTTGTGTTTCTTTCATCCCAATAAAATTTATTTTTCTTTAGAATTATCTCATTTTTATTATCACTAGCAAGATAAAAAGCACCACTTGAAATTGATAAATCTTCATTTACAACTGAAAAAGCTGAATGACAAAGCAATCTTGGCAAATAACTTGCAGGTTTATTCAACACAATAGAAAAAGAATTTTCGGAATTCACAGTTATCTTCACTTCATCCGAAGAGATTTTACTTTCACTAAATTCCTTTGCACCTTGAATTACATATAACAACGAAGCATATGGTGCTGTTGGAGTTGCAAGAAGTTTTATCCAAGATTTTTTTACATCATTTGCAGTAATTTTTTCACCATTACTAAAAAACGCATCGTCACGAAGAGTAAAAGTCCATCTTTTTTTATCTCGGGAGATTTTGTATTCCTTTGCAATAGCAAAACATGGCTCAAGACTTATTGGATCATACGAAAAAAGTCCTTCGTACAATCCTGTCAAAATCTGAGAATCAGACGAAAGAGATGTAATATGTGGATTAAGTGTATGATTTGCAATATTTTCTAGAATAACAAAGTTCTTTTGCAGAGATTTATCTATATTTTCGGTTTGTAGATTTTCTTCACTTAATGAATTCGTTTCAGTGTCAGTTTGAGCAAACAAATTGAAGCAAATAAGCAAAAAACAAGTAACAATAATTACGTTTCTATTTGATTTTATTTTAATCATTATGTATTCCTAGTTTTTCCAATTGTTCCTTTTCATCTTTTTCAAAAAGATAATCAGCTCTTTTTTTATTGATATTCACTATAGCATCATGCAAAGTAGAAAGTTCCATTTTTAGACCTTTTGATTGCGTTTTTAGCGAAGCTTCTATATTTACTTTAAAATAATTATCCAATGAATTTATAATTAAATATAACTTTTGATTTTCTGATATATTTTTATTTAGAAAGTCAAGAATTGCAGATTCTGATGAATCATTTATTTTTTTTAATTCCGACCCCTTTGCCGACAAAGATGTATAAAGTTTCATCTTTCTTTCTATTTCATTGATTAATTCTGCAGCTACAACTTTTTGTTCCAAAGAACGTTGTGATTTTCTATCAGTAATGCTAATTGTGACTGCTAATTGTTTATTTTTTATTCCAAATATTTTTCTAAACAAGCTGATTAATTTATTTCTTCTTTTATTTTCGCTTTCTTCTAGAAGATTAAAATCTTCCATTAGTTTTGATTTAATAGCAGAATAAATTGGAACTAAAACGCCCAGCATGCTAACAGTAATCAGCAACGTCTCTTTTAAATCAACTTTTTTCTCTTTTTTTACAATTTTTTTATTTTCTACTTTTAATTTAGTTAAAAGTAGTGATTGCAATTGCTCTTTATTTTGACCTTGATCTTCAAGGATTATTTCATTTATCAAATCTGCATTAAAAGCTTTTTTTCCATAAATTTTTAAATAAATCTTTTTGATTTCGGCAAGTTCATTTTCCTTTGTAGAAAAAGCTCTTTCTTTGTTAAATTCCGGATGTTCAAATAAATCATTACGAAGTTGTCCTTTATACACTTCTCGTTGAAAATCATTGACTTCTGCCAAAATTGAATTAATTTCCCTAACAGAATCTGCACATTTTTCAATTGAATTACTAATTACACCAGCAGCAACTTTTTGTGAATTATCAATTGCATTATTTACAAAAACTGCCAACTCTCTTGTATTTTGTGAATTACTATTTATCGAAAGATTCATCCAGTCAAAAACAGAATTTAATTCCAAAATTTTTTTTATTTTTGAAAACCCCAAATTATCAACAGAAAAATGAAAATAAGTGCACATATAGTCAAGCATATTTTGAAACTCTGACAAACGAGAACCAATTATTGAAGCACTTTCAGCTTGAAGGAAATTTGACGTATCAGGAATTACAATATCAGAAAGTCTTGTTTCATGCCTATATGGATCTTGAATTATCAATTGTTTTTTTAATAAGTTATCATATAAATTTTTTACACAGGTAAAAAATAGCCTATATTGATCCAAAAGTTTTTTTAACTCAACAGTATTGAACCATTCCAGCTTTTCATTTAATGCACTTTGCAATTCTTTTGTAAAATTTGAATCTTCAATCATAGCTGTATTATCCTATATAATCTGCATTTTTGGAATAGAAAGATATGATATATTTGTTAAGAAAAAAAAAGGCATACAAATAACTTGTACACCTTTTAAAATTGCATTATCATATTTAATAAATTTTGCGGTTGTCATATACCGGTATTATACGACCTTCCCAAGGTTGCTAAGCGGGTTCGACTCCCGTCAACCGCTAAAACAAATAAATCAAACATTTATACAACTAGAATATTTCTGAAACATTGAAAATCAAATCATGATTATTAATACTTATCGATACTTCATAAGAAGAAGCATCAACATCATTTTGTATTTTTAATGCATAATATTGATATTTTCTAAGATTATCTTCAATAATACAATTTAGAGTTTCATCATCGTTTGAATCTATTTTTGTAGTTCCAGCAGAATGCCATTTTCCATCAAGTCCGAAATAATAAACAGTAGCAACAATATCTTCTTGTGTTATATTATTAATTTTTATCTTATCAATTGCTTTCTGACCAAATTCTTTTTCAGCAACTTTTTTATCAAAAGCATATGCTCCTTTTGGAGATTGAATCTTCAAGTTGTCAGAATTTTCTACAATCAGATTTCCACTTTTTTCTTGTGAAAAAGCAAAAATCGGCAAAACACAGAATAAGATACCTATTAAAATTAGATTTTTTTTCATTTTTTTCATCCTTAATTAAAAGATAATCAAATAATTATTCAACTTCAACTTTTTTAATATTTGCACCAAGAGATTGTAATCTTCCAACCAAATCTTCATAACCGCGTTCAATTTGATAAACATTGCTTATTCGGCTTTCACCATTGGCACACATTGCAGCAATAACCATCGCCATTCCAGCTCTAATATCTGGTGAAACAAGATGGTCACCATGAAGAATGCTTGAACCTGTAACAACAGCACGATGAGGATCACACAAAGTAATTTTAGCTCCCATTGAAATCAACTTATCAACAAAGAACATTCTTGATTCAAACATTTTTTCAAAGATTAAAACTGTCCCTTCTACTTGAGTTGCAATTACAGTCATTATACTAGTTAAATCTGCAGGAAAACCAGGCCACGGCATATCATCAATTTTTGGAGTCATATTTCCTATATCTGAATTAACCTTTAACATTTGTGAATTTGGAACTGTCAATTTATCGCCTTCAATCTTCCATGTAATTCCAAGTTTCAAAAAAGAATTTTTAAGTGGGCGCATTTCCTGTTCTCTGATGCCACATATTGTAATTTTACCCTTTGTAACAGCGGCCATTCCAATATATGAACCAATTTCTATATAATCTGGGCCAATTGTATATTCACATCCGTGCAAACGTTCAACGCCTTCTATTACAAGAACATTGCTACCAATTCCACTAATTTTTCCGCCCATTAAATTCAACATATTACATAAATCTTGAACATGTGGCTCACTTGCAGCATTTTGAATGATTGTTTTTCCGTCTGCCAAAACAGCTGCCATTATTGCATTTTCAGTTGCAGTTACAGATGCTTCATCAAGAAAAATATCAGCACCAATTAATTTTTTTGTTTGAAAAATAAACTGACCATTAACCTTTACGTTTACACCAAGCTGTTCCAACGCCAAAAAATGAGTATCAACTCTTCTTCTTCCAATTACGTCTCCGCCTGGAGGCATCATAGAGCATTTTCCAGTTCTTGCAACTAAAGGACCTGCAAAAACGATAGAACCTCTAACTTTTTTCGTTAATTCTTCGGGAAGAGTTTTCTGCGTTATTTTTTCACATTTTATTTTCCAATCATTAGCACTTAGCTGTTCAACTTCAACACCAATAGATTGCAAAATCTGAATCATTACAGAAGTGTCCTGAATCTTTGGAATATTATGAAGTATCACGTCTTCAGAAGTTAACAAGCAAGCTGCAATACATGGAAGAGCAGCGTTTTTATTTCCACTGGCAGTTATTTCACCATGGATGGGAATTCCACCCTGAATTAAATATTCGTACATTGATAAAATCCTTATTTAGCAATCAAATTTAGTATAATATCGGACGCTTTTGCTATTTGGTTTAGCGAACACCATTCACTTCTGGAATGAAAATTATGAGCTCCTGTAAAAATATTTGGACAAGGAATTCCCATTTCTGTCAATCTAGAACCGTCTGTTCCACCACGAATAGGCTTATTTTTTATAACAACATTAGCACTTTCAAATGCTTTTTCTAATTTTTCAATTACTTCAGGGTTTTGCATAATCACGTCTTTCATATTGAGATACTGTTTGCAAAACAACACTTCAGATTTTCCATTAAAAGATAACGCCGCACTTTTTGCCAATTTTTCTACTATTCTTTTTTCTTCATCCATTTCATCAATTGAAAATGAACGTAAAATTAATGATACTGTTGTTTTTTCAATTCCACCTGAAACTTCAAGCGGTGCAATAAAACCTTGATATTCATCAGTCGTTTCTGGCAACATAGTATTTGGCAATGAAGATAAAAATTGAGACGCTACTAAAACAGCATTCACCATCTTATTCTTTCGTGCATCGCCTGTATGGCACGCCTTTCCTGTAAAAATTACCTTTGCTGAATACGCATTAAAGCATTCCCATTCCAATTCGCCAACATCTCCACCGTCAACAGTGTAAGCAATTTTTGATTTTATCAACTCAAGAGGAACTTTATCCATTCCGTGTCCAGTTTCTTCATCTGGTGAAAAAACTATTTCTATAGTGCCGTGGCAATAATCTTTATTTTCCTGTAAAAACTGAACTGCAGTCATAATTGCACAAACACCCGCTTTATCGTCGGAACCCAAAAGAGTTGAACCATCAGAAGTAATGATTGTTTCTTTATTCAAAGATGCTTGTTGAAGATATTCGTCAGTGACAGAAGAAAGCTTTATTTCATCTGAAACATCAATCTCACCACCAGAATAATCTCTAAAAACCTTAGGATTTACATTTAATCCCGAAACTTCATCAACAGTATCAAGATGGGCTAAAAAACAAACTGGTTTTATATGTTCCATGCCTTTTGTGCAAGAAATATGTGCATAGACATAACAATCTTTTGTAACTTGAACATCATCAATTCCCAATTTCTTAAATTCATCATACAACTTATTTGCAAATTCAAATTGACATTGGGTAGATGGGAAAATTCCTTTTTCTGCATTTTCACTAGAACTTTCAGAATAGGTTTTTACATATTTTATAAAACGATTTAACGCACTTTCTAAATATTTTTCATTTGAAGAAATGTAATTCATAAAAATAGGATAGTTAATTTAGTATGTTTAGTCAAACCGTAGTATTAGTTTAATTATTTTTGAAATAATAATCTTTTTATTTTATTTTTTAGAACTTTGTCTTTATAATTATTATACGTTTATGTTTTTTCTTAATGTTAAAATTAAAATTCCTTTTCTATGGGGAAAAGAAATCTTCAAAAAAAATTCATGGTCTCATATCAATTTAATACTAGGTCCAAATGGCTCTGGAAAATCAATTCTTGCAAAATCAATTCAAGAACAATTTTCCGAAAATGGATTTAAAGTTTCATATTTTCAATGTGATAAAATTACTGATAATAATGAACAACCGCCGATTCTTAGTAATCAGTTAAAACACCAAATTCAAGAGATTTTTTCATCTATGTTTGCAAAATCATTAAGATTTGACGAAACTCCAGATGGAAAACAAATCCCAATTATTTATAACAAAGAACGAAATTCAGAATATTCTTTTTCAGAAAATGAATATCACGGATTAAGAGAAATTATTACACTTCTTTTGAGCTTATATTTATGTAAATCAGATTGTATTATTTTTGATGAACCAGAACTTCATATCAACACTTCCATTCAAAGAAAGCTTTTAAGAGAAATAAACAAA
>JAAZCS010000368.1 GCA_012513125.1 Treponema sp.
AAGTGTAATGCGGATTTTTGTAACTGTCTCTTACGATAGGCTGTGCCGCTAAATGAAAGACAATCTCCGGCTTATATTTTTCAAAAATGGAGCTCAAAAGCTTTAAGTCGCGGATATCACCAATACCCGACGTGATTTCTTGCTCAATTCCGCTCAGCTCAAATGCGCTCGGAGCGGTTGGCGGCGCTAGGGCATACCCGGTAACCTCCGCACCTGCCAGTACCAATAAATGGCAAAGCCACGTGCCCTTAAACCCGGTGTGACCGGTCACTAACACTTTTTTGTTTTTAAAAAACGATAAATCCACCATGCGTTGTTACCATACTTTCCAAGGGGCAACGTTTCCATCCCACAAACCCTCTAATTGTTGTCTGTCTCGTTGCGTATCCATACACTGCCAAAAACCATCGTGATAATAGGCCATCAAGCGGCCTTCCTTTGCCAAGTCCTCTAAAGGGCCTTTTTCAAAAATAGTCTCGTCTCCTTCAATATAATCGAAAATCTCCGGTTGCAGTACCATAAACCCTCCGTTTATCATACTGCAATCATCATTGCTTTTTTCACGAAATGAATGGATTCTATTATTGTCATCTACATCCAAAACGCCAAATTTTTGTCCGAAACTAATAGATGTTAACGTCGCTATTTTTCCGTGTGAGCGATGGAATTCTAACAGTTTATCTATATTGATGTCGGACACCCCATCACCATAAGTTAGCATAAAAGGCTCATTTCCAACATAATCTTTAATCCGTTTTACTCTACCGCCGGTCATTGTGTTTAAGCCTGTATCGACTAACGTTACTTTCCAAGGCTCGGACGAGTTTTTGTGAATAATCATTTCGTTATTATTCGTAAAGTCAAAAGTGACATCATTGCGGTGAAGAAAATAGTCTGCGAAGTATTCCTTGATGACATGCTGCTTGTATCCGCAGCAGACAATAAACTCATTGTACCCGTAAAAAGAGTATGTCTTCATAATGTGCCACAAAATAGGCATTCCGCCAACTTCAATCATTGGTTTGGGAATTAGGTGGCTTTCCTCACTGATTCTTGTTCCAAGCCCGCCGGCTAAAATTACAGTTTTCACATTACTTAACTCCTTAATCAAATTTGTAAACATGATGTTTGACTGTTGTTAAATGACCGAATATATAATGCTAACTACGTTTTCAAACTAAAGATATAACTCCGTGTTTTCCAGGGACATCATAAACTGAAGTCACTTGGCAGTCAAAGACTTCAAAACCATTTCGTTCAAATAGATATTTTATTGCTCCGGGTTGAAAAAAATGATATGCTCGGTCATTGGCGCAAAATATCCCTGTTTCCTCATTCTAAAAAAAATTTAATAATTGTTGGAACTCGGAGATATGGGTTTAATAAATATTAAGGTTATAAAAAAATGATTTATAAAAGGGGGTGGGCAAATATATTCGCTCAGCATATTCGCTCAGCAAAGAATCTGATATTTTTGTATCATAACGGACTACGCGCTTACTTTTATAAGCTAAGCAATGAAAACTCGAAATTTACTATAGAAACTGTGTTACGGTTAGACTGTCTACATACACACATGTGTGTATGTAGAAAAGCGCAAAGATTTATTCTAGATATGCATAAAGCACTGTTTCTAAATGATCACTGTAATGATGACGAATTGACAAAGTATATTGGGGCAATATTTTTTTAATCAGAAGTGGGATAGAGTACATGTCAGAAGCGCTGTGATACATACAAATTGCAAGCAGCGGTTTATCTCTTTGAATGATTTGCGTTGCCCCTAAAATCATATTAAACTCGAAACTCTCAATATCAGCCTTAATAAAAGATACTTTAATACCGGAAAAATAATCATCGAGTGAATAGATATCAACCCTATCGCTCTCTAGTGAAGAAGTGATGCAAAAATTTGCTTCCGGAGATGCAGAACCGCTTTTTTGAGATGAAATACTCAAGATATCCCTTTTTTCTCCAACTCCGGCTAAGATAGGAACTATTCGATCTTCCTCAATCGCCCACTCTTTCCTTAGGCGCTCAATGCGATGGATCATTGCTTGATAATTTCGGTCGTCAGGTTCAAAAGCATATATTTTCTTAAAAACACCTGACTTAATACTGAGGTAATTTTCGATAATGTCGCCTACATAGGCTCCCGCATCTACAAATACCTCAGCATCAGACCGAAGACGAAACTGTTTTAGTTCAAAATATTGATTATCTCTAATTATATTTTCAGGGATTTCATTGTTTTGAATCCTAGAAAAAATAAGTTGCGCGTAGGTTTCTTTTGAGAAATCATCCGCCAGGCAATCGAATACCTCAAGAATTTCATTTTTATGCCGGCTATAAAGATAACTATCCATTGTAAAAGTTTTAATATTTAGAATGTTTAACTGGTTTTTTATACTCTTAACAGTAGAGATAATCGCAGAGCAGATAAATACAGCAGGCTCATCTATTTTCCCGCTTGCCCATAATTTGTGCAACTTGTTTGGAGAAATGACTTCAGTTTCACAAAACAATGTTCCTTGCTTCACAGGGTCATTGTCCACATAGTATTTTGGGAGAATACCTTCACGAGTAAAGCAATCTTGATATAAAATTGATGTGTTGCCTGCACCAAAAACAACAATTGTATATTTTTTACTGGACAAGTCTACTTTGCAAGCATCTAAAATTCGACTGAGATCTTTTCGTATATTAATCATATTTTTTATCCTAACAGTATTTTTATACTCCCTGAGACCATGTTGACTTGTGACAAATATTCAACATTTCACTTAGTGGAAATATATCACCTTTTGGCTTCAATGTCAATTTAACACAGCATTCTTAAATGGATCAAAAAACAATTAACGAATGAATTTACTTTTATGTCTTGCTGTTATAATAAGTTTAAATCCGGATGTCCTTATTATTGCTCAGTCTGAACATGGAGCTCTTGTGTGGGGTGAGAAGAAGATGTGTAACTTTTTCAATGAGGCGGAGGCACCAATTGATTTTTGGAATGATGTGCTTAGTGCAGTCAGGGATCCAAAAAAATACTACGAAGAATCCGCAAAATATATTAAGATATCTTATGAATGGCGATATCGCTCAAAATTATGCGTATGTTATCGATGGATACAGTTGTTTTCTAGGCGATTAGTCAATCTTTATAGCGCTTTAAAAGAAAAAAAGAAGTGAGTTGTCAATTTCTCCAAAAGAGAAACAAATTAAAAGATGTGTTTGTAAATTCAGGAAATGTTTGATATAATCAGAACAAATTACGAAATAAAACAGATTTTTAACGAATTAAGATAAAAAAGGAATAAATACGATGATAAAGAATACAAAAAACAACACTTTGCTCTTTGAGTTTTTGCGGTACGCTGTTGTCGGCGGTATCGCTTTTTTGTTTGACATCGGGATGCTCGTGTTTTTTCGGGAGATTGTTTTTAGAAGCAGCGAAAGTGAAGCGG
>JAAZCS010000369.1 GCA_012513125.1 Treponema sp.
AAGATAAGTGCGATATAAAGATAAACTGCTTTCGATTCTAATTTTCTATAATCATAAATTGTTGTAAAAATTAATACTATAAATCCAATTGAAAACCAAATAATCTGTTTTATATATTCATTTGTAACAGAAACACCTTCAATGTTTACACTTGATGAATAGATAAATATAACACCCAATGTAACAAGGGAAAATATTACTAAGAGAAGGACATAATCAAACATTAAAAAAATTTTCTTCATACTACTACTTTACCCTATTTTATTCTCTCTTGTTGTTATCTTTCATGAGATACTGGAATCCTAGTGCTTTTACTGCTTCAGCATATTTTTGATTGGCAAATATACCTTGAATAATTATATTTGTTGCATATGGAGCCCACCATTCCCATACATTACATGCTTCAACAATTGTTGCAACGCAAATTCTGTCTTCAGGTGGAGCGTCATATGGTGCATATGCAACAAGCCATGAATGCCAACTATCTTTATATTTATCAACTTCAGCAGTACCTGTTTTACATGCAATTTGTACAACATCATTATGCATAGGATATTGAGGTGTTCCATCAGTTACAGTATAGCGTAGTGCTTCTTGTACTTCTTTCCACACATTATTATCAATTGTAGATTCAAATAAAACTTCTGGTTTTACTTCTGTAATAACTTCACCAGTAGAAGGATTTCTAACTTCTTTTAAAATATGAGGTTTATAAATAACTCCTTCATTTGAAACCATTGCAATCATGTTTGCTAATTGAAGAGGAGTTGCTTCAAGATATCCCTGTCCTATCGAACAGGACATTGTATCACCGCCCAACCATTTTTCATGAAATTTTTTCTCTTTCCATTCTGCTGTTGGTACTAATCCTGTTACTTGACTTGGTAGATCTATTTTTGAACTTTGCCCTAGCCCAAATTCTTTTGCGTAGGACGCTATTTTTTCAATTCCAAGATAGTCTCTGCCTACAGTCCAATAATAGACGTCGCATGATTGAGCCATGGCATTCTTTAAATCAAGCCAACCATGCCCTGGTTCATGAATGTGACAATGGAATGTTCTTCCACCATAAATAAGTTTTCCTTTACATTCAATTTTTTTTGCAGAAGGAAAAGCGTTTTCCTGTAACATTGCTGTAGACATGACAATTTTAAACGTTGATGCAGGCGGATACGAAATTTGAACAGCCCTATTTATCAAAGGTTTTGATTCATCATTTAGAAGCTTGCTATATTCCGCAACATTATCATCAGAACTAAATATATTTGAATCAAAATATGGATATGAAACCATAGCTAATACTTCGCCTGTAGCAGGTTTTAGAACAACTGAAGCTCCAACTCGTTTTCCAAGAGCGTCTTCAACTAATTTTTGTATATCTGAATCAATCGTTAAAACAAGATTTTTTCCCATTTCAGGTGGTTCAACAATAGGTTTATCAGAAATAATACGACCATGAACATCAACTGTAGAAAGTTCCCTTCCTTGTTTGCCCTGTAATAATGAATCATATTGTTTCTCAATTCCTGTTTTACCTACTACACTGTTCTTTTTATAACCTTGATTATATAGCAATGTCATTTCATCTCTATTGATATCACCAACATATCCAATAATATGAGACAATGAACCTGTGTGTAAATAATTTCTTTTTGGTTTTGACGCCCAGGATACACCAGGTAAATCTGTTTTGTTTTCAGCAATATTTGAAATTACTGAAAAAGGAATATTTGATTTTACTTCAATGCTTGAATATGATCTTCTTAGAGAAGATGGAATTTTTGAGTCGATGTCTTTCTTTGATATATTTAGATACTGAGCTAACTTTAAAATTACTGTATCATATCTTTCTTTTGGAATTAAACCTGGAGTTACTTCAACGGCAAAAGTTTCTGTGTTGATTACCAAAGGTAAATTTGCATTACAATCAAATATTTCACCTCTTTGTGCTACAATAACGCTAATTTGGCTAGAAATTGTTTTTGATTGTGTTTTATAGTGTTCACCTTGAATTATCTGCATTGAAAACAACTTATAAATATAAAAAAAGAATACAACAAATAAAGCAATCGCGATAATCAAGATTTTAACATTTTTAGAAATTTTATCCATCTTTGTGTTAAACATTATCTATTTGATCCTTTTCGTCTACTATTGATAATGTTTTATTATAGAAAGAAAGCAACTTAAAAATGAAAGGAGCTAAAATTATATTTGCAATTAATTCAAATAGAAATTTATATGAAATAATGCTTGTTACGTGAGTTATTACAGTTGGGTAAAAAACTGAAATTAGAATAATTAAAAAATACTTCAGAATTGTTGCAATACCAATGCTAATCATTGGTATAAAAATTCCAGAAATAATTATTGTTTTTGAAAATAAACCCGAAATATAGCCAATTATCGTTCTAAATAGGCAGTTAAAACCAAAAGGAACTCCAGAAATGAAATCTAAAAGAAGTCCTGAAATAAATCCTGTTGTTTCACCATAAGTTTTTCCATTTAATAAAGAAAAATATATACTACATATCAATACTATATCTGGTACAACTTGAAGAAAATAAATATTTGAGAGTATTGAGGATTCAATAATAACAGAGCAAAGTAAAATAAATGTACTTAAAATAATTGATTTTCCCATTTTATACCCTAATTTTGTTTTTTATCATTTAATTCTTTTTGATTAATTACTACAACTGTTTCTAGTTTTGAAAAGTCTAAAATAGGTGTAATTTGAATATTGAGTGAAGAATTATAATCAAGAACAGAAATTTGTGATATTGATCCAATAACAATATCTTTTGTATAATTGTCATTTTCTCCTGAAGTAACAATTATGTCACCAAAATTTAATTCATCTACTACTCTTTTCCTAATGTAATTCATTTCCAGAGGAATTTCTTCATTTCCACTTCCATTTACCAATCCAATATCTCTTGTATTTTGAATTCTTGCAGAAATAATGCAATCTGAATTATAAATTGGCATAATTTCACTAGTAAAAGGACCGACTTGAATTACTTTTCCTACAAGACCTTGGTTTCCATTTTGATATGCCACAACAGGCATATTCTTTTTGATTCCATTAATACTTCCTTTATTTATAGTCATACAGCTAAAAACAGTATCAATGTTTCTTGAAATGATTTGTGAAGGTATATTTTTTTCATCAAGAGATAATGAAAAATCAAGTTGTTCTTTCAATCTTTAATTCTCTTTTCGAATTTCAACATTGGATCTCTGCATTTTTTCATAATTTTCAAGTTTTGTAAGTAACTCGTTATAATCTTTTTTTACCTGTTTCAGTTCTGAAAAAGCATTAAAGGTGTCAGAAATTCCGTCTGTAACAAAATGTACACCTTTTGAAATAGTTGATAATGTAGTAAATCCAATTTTTTTAAAATCTAACAAAAAACTTCCAGAACTAAAAGCCAATGCAGTTCCAGAAAGTAATATGAGGAATATTAAAAGAAATTCTCCAAATCTGAATTTTAAAGGAAAATGTTTTTTTTCTGGCATAGCTTACTCATTCAAATTATCGTAAATTGAACGTTCATAAGACATGTTTTTAAATAAGCCAAATGCTTCACCGGCTCCAAGTGCAACACATTCAAGAGGTTTTTCAACTAAAATAACAGGAACACCAGTTTCTTTTGATATAAGTTTTGGTAATTCTCTTAGCATTGAACCACCGCCAGTCATTACGATACCTCTTTCAATTATATCAGAAGCTAATTCTGGAGGAGTTAAACTTAAAATAGTTTTAATTTCTTCAACAATTTTTGTTACTGGATCTTTTAAGGCTTCTCTAACTTCAACACTATCTATTTCTAATCGTCTTGGTAAACCTGTTATTGCGTCAGTTCCTTTCAATTCCATTTTTTCAATTGTTTTTTCAGGAGCAGCGTTTCCAATTTGTATCTTTAATCTCTCAGCCGCAGGTCTTCCTATTATCAAGTTGTGAACACTTTTTGCATGTTTAACAATGGCT
>JAAZCS010000370.1 GCA_012513125.1 Treponema sp.
CCTCCTCAAATTCCTGTTGCTACAGTTGGAATAGTAAATGCAAAAAATGCAGGCTATCTTGCAGTTCAAATTTTAGCTATTAAATATCCTGAATTAAAGGATAAATTAGTTTTGTTCAGACAAAAGCTTGCCGCTGATGCAAAAGATAGCGGTTTAGATGTTGAATTATAAATCAAAATAAATAAGGAAAAAGATTATGGCTTCATATAAAGAATCTGGTGTTGATGTTGAAGAAGGTTACCGCGCTGTAAGTAAATACAAAGAACATGCAAAAAAAACTGCAATCCCTGGTTTATTAACAGGACTTGGAAGTTTTAACGGAATGTTTGAAATTCCAAAAGGATATAAAAATCCAATAATGGTAAGTGGAACAGACGGAGTTGGAACAAAACTTGATATCGCTTTTCAAATGAAAAAATATGACACAGTTGGAATTGACTGCGTTGCAATGAGTGTAAATGATATTTTATGTTCTGGTGTACAAACCTCATTCTTCCTTGATTACATTGCATGTGGAAAACTTGATGCCGATATCGCTTCTGACCTTGTAAAAGGTGTTGCTGATGGTTGTCTAGAAACTGGATGTGCCTTATTGGGTGGCGAAACAGCAGAAATGCCAGGCTTTTACGATGATGGCAAATATGATTTAGCTGGCTTTGGTGTTGGTGTTGGTGAAAAGAATGAAATGATTACTGGTGAAGCAATTAAAGACGGAGATGTTTTAATCGGTCTTTCTTCAACAGGTGTTCATTCAAATGGTTTTTCACTAGTACGAAAATTAGTAACAGATGTAAATGCACCTTTTATTATGAATGGAAAAGAAACAGGCAAAACAATTGGCGAAGTTTTATTAACACCTACTCGTATCTATGTAAAACCAGTTATGGAAGTGCTTTCAAAATATCGTAAATCAGTTCATGGAATGGTTCATGTTACTGGAGGCGGATTCTACGAAAATATTCCTCGTGTTTATCCAAAAGCAAAAGAAGGTAAAAAACAACTTATTTCTGTAATTAAAAGAGCAAGCTGGGATATTCCACCTGTATTTGGTGAACTTATCCGTTACGGTGCTGACCTTGAATCTTTATACAACACTTTCAATATGGGAATTGGATTTATTCTTGATGTTGCAGCAAAAGATGCAGATGCCATTATTGAAATGTTCAATGCAAATGCATCAAAATATTCAAAACAAGGAATCCCAGATTTGAAAGCATTCAGAATTGGACGTTCTGTTCTCGCTGAAAATGAAGTTAAAACTCAAAAAGATGCAGTTCTTTTTGAAGACTAGAACTTTCAAACAACCTTGTAATACAATTTTGTTTTTATAAGGTTGTTTTTTTTATCAATAATTTATTTTTAAATGGAATTTCAAATGAATAAAATTAGAACAGCTGTACTTGTAAGCGGTGGTGGAACAAATCTTCAATCTTTAATTGACTATCAATCTCAAAATAAAGATTGTCCTTATGAAATTGTGGTTATTATTAGTGACCACAAAGATGCGTTCGCTTTAGAAAGAGCTAAAAAAGCAAATATTCAGTCGTTTATAACAAGTCCTTATTCCGTGATGGGAGCTCAAAAGGCAAAAGAAGCCACTAGAGACGAAAAAAGAAACGCAGTATCTAATTCAGTTCTTGAAATTTGCAAAAAAAACAATGTTCAAGTTATTGTTCAAGCAGGATGGCTAACAGTTCTTTCGGGTGAAATATTGGTTGCCTTTTCAAAAAGAATTATCAATCTTCATCCAGCCCTTCTACCAAAATTTGGCGGGGTTGGAATGTGGGGTCATCATGTTCACGAAGCAGTTTTGCAATCAAATGAAAAGGAATCTGGTTGCACTATTCATCTTGTTGACAACGGATGCGACACTGGCGAAATTCTTATCCAAAAGAAAGTTCCGGTTTTAAAAGATGACACTCCTGATTCATTATATGAGAGAATAGCTCCAGAAGAACACAAAGCTATAGTTGAAGGTTTGTGTTTGATTTCAAACAGAATTCTTCAATCTGAAAAATAATCAAAAAAACGGCTACGAAAAAAATACTTCATTTCGTAGCCGTTTTTGTTTTAACTAGACTTTTGCAATTTTCTAAACATTTATTGTCTATTAATCATTTTTTTTAACTGTTTATTTTTTCAAGGATTTTATCAGCGGAATTTTCACCATCCATTGCACTAGAAACGATTCCACCAGAATATCCGCTTCCCTCTCCACAAGGATAAAGACCTTTTATTCCAACACATTCTAATGAATCTTTGTCACGAAGAATTCTTACAGGTGTACTTGTTCTTGATTCAATCGCCACTAGTAAAGCGTCTTCGCTGATGTAGCCTCTCATTTTTTTGTTGAATTCAGAAAAAGCAATTTTTAATCTTTCTGCAATAAAAGGCGGAAGCCAATCGTTTAATTTTGAGGAAACAACACCAGGGGTATAACTTGTTGCTGGAAGTGTTTTTGATTTTTCTTCATTGATAAAATCTACCATTCTTTGAGAAGGAGCTTTTTGACCTTTTCCATTCAATTTTGCCTGTTTTTCAAGCCAAGTTCTAAAATATAATCCTGCTAAAGCTTCACAACCATTCTTTTTTGCTTCATCAACAAATTCACTAGGAATATCTTCGGGTCTTATTTCCACAACTATTGCTGCATTAGACCATTTTGAATTTCGTTCTGAAGAAGACATACCATTTACAACAATTTCATCTGGTCCCGTAGAAGATGGAACAATAAATCCACCAGGACACATACAGAATGAATAAACGCCTCTTTCTTCAACTTGTGCTGTAATTCGGTATTCAGCGGCAGGTAGATTTTCACTAAGTTTTCCATGATATTGCATTGCGTCAATTAACATGCGCGAATGTTCAACCCTAACACCAGCAGCAAACGTTTTTGCCTGAAGAGAAGACGGATTATTTTTTGCAATTAGTTGATAAATATCAGCTGCGGAATGACCTGTTGAAAGCAAAACTGCGTCTCCATAAAATTGTGTAGATTCGCCAGTTTTTGTATTTTTTGCTTCAATACCTTTGATAGTTCCATTTTCGATGATAAAGTCTTCGCATTTAGTTTCAAAATGAAATTCTCCACCTTTTTGAATAATTTCATCTCTCATTTTATTAATTACCAAAGGCAACTTTTCTGTTCCAATATGAGGATGTGCA
>JAAZCS010000371.1 GCA_012513125.1 Treponema sp.
ATGTTATGTTCACGCTGCGCGGGGCGGAAAGAAGAGAATTTAATAACTTTCTATAAAGGGTAATGTTAATGAAAATAGTATATCTTATAAACGAGAATCAAGAAGAATTGTGGAACAATCAAAACGATTATGAGTCTTTTTTTGATGATGTTGGAGCCCCATTTCCACCTAAAGAACACTTACAGCACATAAAAGAAAATGGCGGAGAAAAAATAGTATGTGTAAATGAAAAAAATGTAATCCTTGGTTGGATTGGATTGATACCAAAAAATGATGAATGTGAGTTAGCTGGAATCGAAACCGATCGTAACTTTAGAAATAAAGGAATTGCATCATTACTCATAAATGAAGCTGAAAAATATCTACAACAAAAGAATATTAAGAAACTTATATTTCAAACTAGTCCTTTATTAACAGAAAATACATTATTCTATTTAATGCAGAACAATACAAAATATGTATATAATAATACTGTATTGGTTGGTGAAAATAATGATATTTCTTGGCCAGTCGTTGATTGTGTAATGGAGTTACCCAAAAAAAGAAATGAATATATATTCAATAAAAGGATTTCAGATGTAAATAGTATGGTTAAATGGAAAGAGTATATCGCTGAAATTGATTATCATGTGTTGGATAATAATGATGAAGAAAAATATTTTGTATTACCATATTTTAATATTCAAATTATCTTGAAAGAAATGCAGAAAGGAAATGTAGAATACTTAAATATATTAAATAAAGTGTTTCAAATAATGAATGAGCGAGCATATGAAAATAAATGTTTTGTAAAGTATGGTGAGAATTATATGTATGTTTTTAGGAAAGAAACATAACAACTGCTTCAACCTGATATTTTCTTTGTCACTTTTTGTGCATTCGCTTCGCTCAATATGCACAAAATGCGCCAAGCCCTTCGGGCACGAAAATACAGGTTAAGCAAATGTTAGGTTGACGCCGCTTTCGCGGCGCTAAATATTTTAATAAAAAGGAATAAAAATGAGTGATCTAGAAATTGTATTTTGGGATGTGCAACATGGTCATGCAGCATATATTAAAACTCCAAACGGCAAAAGTATTGCGATTGATCTCGGCACTGGAAGTAATTCTGAAGGGGATAATTTTAGTCCGTTAAAACACTTAAGAACAAAATACAAAGTATTAAATTTAGATTATGTAATAATCACTCACCCTCACCTTGATCATATTAGTGATATTCTAGAGTTTGATGCACTCAATCCAACTACATTATTAACTCCTCGAAAATTTGATAGAGAAGATATTATAGATAAGGCAAAAGAAAGTGACAAACCAAAGTATGAGAAATATTTTGAGATATGTGATAGATATACTGTTGATGTAAAAACAACTGATTCGAATTACAAAGGAAATCCTGACAATTGGGGAGGAGTTGTTATTAAAACGTTCTCACCAAAGTTTACTGATGAAAAGAATATTAATAATTATAGTATTGTTACTGCATTGGAATATGCAGGATCAAAAATTGTAATTCCAGGCGATAATGAACCAAAATCATGGGAACTAGTAAAAAAAGACTCCAATTTTATGGCATTCATCAAAGATTCTGATATTCTTCTTGCCCCTCATCATGGAAGGGATAGCGGTTATGATATTGAAATAATGAAGCATATTAATCCTAGGCTTACTGTTATTTCAGATGGCCGTTTTGTAGATACATCAGCAACTTCGCGTTATGGAAATATTACAAGGAAATGGACTGTTCATAAAAGAACCGGAACAGATGAGAAAAGAGCCTGTGTAACTACACGAAGTGACGGCGTAATCGTTATTAAATTTGGTCAAAATTCAAACGGAAATTCATTCATCGATGTAAGGATTGATTAAATGACATTAAAAAGTGTTAATACACCAATTATATTAAGCTTTATAATATTATCCTATGTAATTTTTATCACAACCAATAATATAACTTTGTTGCCTGCAATATCTATACTATTTGAAGACAACAAATTAAAAATTAACGATCCGCTTTTTTCATTATCAATACCAATTATTGAATTAATTATATTAAATATATTCCCATCTTCATTGAAAAATATCATTATTTTTTTCCGGATTAAAGATCCGTTACCTGGATCTAGGATATTTACTAAAATAGCACCAAAAGATTCTCGAATTGATTTAAAGGAAATCGAGAATGTATATGGTGTTTTGCCCTCAAATCCCGACGAGCAAAATAAATACTGGTATAAAATATATAAAATAAAGCAAGATGAAAAAATTGTTTTATCATCACATAAAAAATGGTTGCTTCTACGCGATTTATATATCGTTGCATTGGTTCTTCTTGCTTTGATGGTTATATATACGATTGTTTATAACAAACTACGTATTAACTACACATTTTTTATAGTATATATATTAGTTCTAATTAGTTTACATATATCAGCATATAATGCAGGTAATAGATTTGCGTGCAACGTCTTGGCAAGATAAAAAAAGTAACCTAACAACTGCTTCAACCTGATATTTTCTTTGTCACATTTTGTGCTGTCGCTTCGCTCCTGACGCACAAAATGCGCCAAGCCGCTACGCGGCGCGAAAATACAGGTTAAGCAAATGTTAGGTTTATAGAAAGGGGCATAATAATGATTGTTCTGTTTAACGAATACGGAAATCATAGTAATCGACTATTTCAAAATTTACATTTTGAAGCTTTTTGTTATAGTAACAATATTGAATACTATAATTCAACAT
>JAAZCS010000372.1 GCA_012513125.1 Treponema sp.
CAATTATATATAGAAAGACTTGTTTTGTAAAATCAAATAAAAACATCATCGTTTCTATCTTTTATAATCAAATGACCTTCATCAAAAGCACGTCTCAAAACACTGAAAAATTGAGAAGTTATTTTTTCACATTCACTTCTTTTAAGGGGTTTTAATATCTTTTCTTGATCCAAAACTTCCATTCTCCGTCCGCTCGAAATATCACTTAATATTTTTTCTCTAAAATCCTGACTTTTTCCAGCTATTAAATGAACAATATCTACTTCAGACAATTTTCTAAGACTTTCCTGAACAAATCTATCATCAGAATTCACTACATCTTCAATTGTAAATAACCGACTTCGTAAATCTTCACCTAAATCAGGATCACCTTCAGAAAGGTTTTAAAGAATTTCTGATTCAGAATCTGGTGACATTTTTTTAAGAATTTGAGCGAGAACATTCCTTCCGTCTATATTTTCAACACTGTCCGAAGTTTGATGCAATGATTTTTCATGCATGGCATTATCAATTCGTCTAATAACCTCTGGCGAAACAGGCTCCATTTTTGCAAGACGTAAAACAGTTTCTTTTTTTTCATCTGATTTCATCAAATTGATTACAGAAGCAGCCTTTTTTGGTTTTAAATACGACAAAACGATTGCCTTTATTCCTTCATTTTCATCTTTCAACAATTGATAAATTCTTTCATTATCAGCATCATTTAAATAGTTAAATGGAATTTTTCCTTCAAAAGGAACTGATTTTTCAAGCATTTCATCAGCACGTTTTTTTCCATATGCTTTTTGAAGAATATCCCTTGCAGTTTCTATTCCACCAGATTTTCTTGAATCATCGAGCAGACTTTTGAATTCAGCCAAAATGACAGAAGATTCATCCTTACTAACAGTTCTGATTGATGCTATTTCTGGAATTATTTTTTCAATTTGAACTTCTGATAAATGCGGTAATATTTTTGCTGCTTCATCTTCGCCAATCAAAACAAGGAATTTTGCAACTCTTCTGTAAATTGATTCTTTGCCATCTTTTTCTTTTTCAGCAACAGGAACTTTTAAAAGTCCGCTATTTTTTAATATTTCAGTAGAATCATATTGAGAATTGTTTTCTTTTGAATGAACAATGTCATCTTTTGGAGAAAATTCTTTCACTTTATTTTTATTTACAACTTCATTTCTTGTTTCTGTAAGATTCTTCTTATCAATTTTAGAATTTTCACTTGAGTTAAAATCTTTAGTCAGCTTAATTGGCTCGAAAGCTTTTACTACATGCTGTTTTGACTCTTTTACGTTGTCATCATTTTGACTTTGATTTTTATAGGCACTTGCACGGAAATCATTTAAATTCATATTTCAATACTAATATATTTTGATGTTGAAAACTAGTAAATTTATCAGTATTTTTAACTTATGCGATTTTTACAAACAAGTGATTGGCATTTAGGCAAAACTTTTCATGAAAGAACTTTGAATGATGATCAAGAAATCTTTTTGAATCAAATAATATTCGAAATAGAAAAAGAAAGTAAGTCTAAAAACCCATATTCTG
>JAAZCS010000373.1 GCA_012513125.1 Treponema sp.
ATATAAATCTCTTGCGCTCCAACATTCGATTCCATTGTAATCGCAAACAATCGATTCGAATTTTACAAAAAGATCTTTTATTTCCTCTGTCTTCATTTGTGTTCCTCAGCCGCCTACAATTTGTCTTCAAATAATTTAACTGAATTATTTTCTTCCATGTTTGGTATTATATCTTTTAACTTTATATTTGTATAGTATTTTTTTTATCTATACATTCCCCAGAACAGCAGGAATCAGCAGACTAGAATCTTGCAGACGTTCAAAAGCAAAACAGTTTTTGCCTAAATCTTTAAGAGAAGCACCTATGTGGTAAATCGACTCTTTGTCGATTATTAAAAAACCGGTCGTGCATTTTTGCAGTTGAAACAACTTCCAATGTTGGATACTGTTCGTTGAATTTTTGAATATCCAGCTTTGTGATTTTTGTTTTCTCGTTCGTATAGATTTTTACTGTTACATTTTTCTTTTTTGTTGCAAGACGCTCTAAAATTGATAAATCTACATAGCCATCAATCAGTATGATTTCAGATTTTGCTTTTTGGATTATTTTTTCAAAGAAAACGTAAGCGTCAAATATTTGCCCTTGGAAAAAGATTCCCTGGTTAGGCGTTTCAATTTGTTTGTCTAACGCACTGAATATTTTCTTGAAGTTCTTGTCGTATTCAATCGTTTTTTCTTCAAACTTTGCGGATTTTGATTCTATAGTTGAAAGCCTACCGATGATTCCAGCGTTTTCTTGCAAATAATGTCGCATAGAAACAAAAGCCTTCATAATTTCTATGCTGACTTTTACAGCCGTGTCGCTATGCAGAACTGCGGAGAGCATTGCGACACCTTGTTCGGTAAAAGCGTAAGGAAGATATTGTCGTCCTCCTCGTGTTTCCGTTTTTGAGGTCACAAATTGCAACCGGTTTGTGCTGTTTGGAATGCATTCATTTGGATGTCACAAAATGCGACTTCCAATTTTTATCTTTATTTATCTTCCAGAAACTTTTCCATTGTGTCCACAACAGCGCTCAGATTTGTGCGGAGCTGTTTCATAAGCTGCTTTGTCTTGCTTACAACGGTAAGGATTTACAGCGGCGCAGACGAGCGCCGCACGTTTAATAATTTCCCTGCACAACCTTATGCCCGCGTGCGAGCTTGCAACGGTAAGGATTGGAATGGCGACCGAAGTGAGAACACGTTTACGTGCTCGGAGGCTAAAGCCATAGCCATGGAACGCCGGACCGACCTATTATCTAAAACAATACACAACCCCATATATAGCGCTAAATATTTTTTTTAAAAGCGAATAACACTTGACTATTACCAAATGGTAAGTTACATTAATCGTAGAGTGTTTATACTTGGAGGAAAAAATGGCTGTTGATGAAATGTTTGTTCAAAGACTAAATAATCTGGTGAATGAATCTGGTTATTCTCAAAAACAAATAGCAGCATTATGTCATACAACAGAGGCATCTTTATCACGTTACATAAATGGTGCAAGAATGCCCAATCCTGCGATTCTTGCAAATTTAGCAACTGCTCTTCATACAACTACAGATTATATGTTAGGAAAAACAGAAAATGACTATGCCGAGATAAAAGCAATTGTTGCACGAAGTAAAGAATTTTTTTCAGCAGAGCAAAAAAAAGAACTTTCTGACATTTTGCTTGAAATAAATGAGCGATTGTTTGGGGAGGATGATTAATGCTTTTTACGATTACAGACGTTTTGACAGATGAAAATGAATCATATTCAGAAATATCAAAACTCCCTGATTTTAGATACGAGGAAATAAAAAGTAAAATAGCAAAATGTATGGAATTTCATGAAGTGAAAAACATTCCATTTAATGTATTTAAATTAGCAAAAAAAATGGGAATCAAATTAGTAAAATTTTCTGAACTTACGCAAAAAGAATTTCAACAGCTTTCGGGATTTGGAATAAACTTTGAATCCGCTGGTTTCCTTGCAATTGCTTCTAAAAACGGAAAGATCATTCCTTTTATTTATTACAATGATGCACAAGATTCAAGACGTATTAGATTTACAATTTTGCATGAAATTGGACATTTTATACTTGGACATTTAGAGCAAAGTGATCTTGCAGAGGCGGAGGCAAATTTTTTTGCAAAATACTTTATTGCGCCACCTGTTTTGATTGATAGAATTAATCCGTCTGATTATATGCAAATAGCGTGTGTGTTTAATCTTTCAAATCAGTGTGCATGGAATTCCTTTGACTATTATACCAAGTGGAAAAAGCATCATTATAAAAATAATGAATTGTATGAATCTTATGAAGAGAAAATAATAAACCTTTGTTGTGTAAAGGAAGGAATATTGGATTTTAGAAATTAAAAAAGCCTCTGCTTGATACTGGTAATATCAAACAAAGGCAGCATGGCGATAATGCCAAAGACAAACTTAGAAGTGCTTGTCAAAAGTATTATCGCTAGAAATAAAATAAAACTCAAGAGCTATAAAAATCAGAGATTTTTTTTGCCGTTGGCAAAACTTGAGTGAATAAACTTTTTAGAGGTGATACTTATGGGTTCTTTTAGGTCGTTAAATCCTGTAACTGGTGAATTAACAGAATTTCACTATTCAACAGAGAGTTCATTTGATAATGTTAAAATTGTAATTTCAAATGGGACTTCAAAAAATAATACGCCAATTGAAATTGCACATACGCCAAATGCAATTTATGCAATTAAACGAAAAGATGGGAAACTTAAATCAATCAATTTTTTTAATAAAGATAAAGAAAAAGTTATTAAGATTGATTTAGATCATAATCACGAAGGTCTTCAACCTCATGTGCATGAATTTCATGGAGAAAAATATCATCCAGTTAAAAGTCGTCCTATGTAAAAGGCAATTTGACTAACAATGGTTGGAAAACTCTAAGCTGGAAACCTTCGGAATAGATGTCTGCTTATAGTTGAATAATATTGTTCATTATTCATATTTTATCTCCTCCTTATTTAACTATATAGATATTTTTTTTGCAAAACTTTCAGATTGTTCTTTATTTACAGTAGTATAAAAACCACTTCCAAAATCAAGTGTTCTATTTGGAACTAGAAGTTTAGGTGTTTTTACAATTTGATTGCTGCCATGATACAATATTAGTTCCGACATCAGCGTTACTCCTTACTGTAATTTTATTAAGAAACCTGAATCTTCGTATATAGTTTAAGTGTACCATGAAAACAAGAATACTAAAATGTTATATTTAGAAATAAAAATAACACTTTGTTTATGCTCATAACAAATAATTTATTAGTAATAGCGATTTGCATTTATTATACTAAAATATAGATGGATCATGTCGCAGGTGTGTACTGCCAAAAATTATTAGAAAAAATCATTATGAGGTATAATTATGATTAAGATTCTAAAGAAAATGGCAGGGTTTATTTTGGCTTCTGCTGTTCTTTTATATGTTGCTTCCTGTAATTCTACAAAAGTGGAAAATAAGAGCGGAGGTACTTCAATATTGTTTGATGAAAATTCATATTCTGAACAAACTATCAAAGTGAACGACACAGAAATAAAAATACGTGCTTATGAAAATGTTGTTTATGTTGCAAATCCTGTAGACACTAAATACGAAGTAATGAACATTTATATTCCTGAAGAATATTTTTCTGGTGGAACAATAAACGGCTACACTTCAAAAAATGCTCCTATCTTTTTACCAAATCAAATTGGTGGTTATATGCCTGCAACTCCGGGTTTTGTAGATGACGGGACTAACACAGATGCCCCGGCTTTTGGACCTAAACGTAGTGGTCCCAATGCAATAGCACTTGCTTTAGCAAACGGTATGGTTGTTGCGTCTCCTGGAGCTAGAGGAAGAACTGAATCAAACGGAAAAGCTCCCTCTTGTATTGTTGATCTAAAAGCCGCTGTTAGATACTTGCGTTTTAATGATAAAAGAATGCCGGGCGATACTGAAAAAATAATTTCGAACGGAACAAGTGCAGGTGATGCTCTTTCTTCTTTACTTGGTGCTTCTGGAAATAGCAAAGATTATGAATCTTACTTAAAAGAAATTGGTGCTGCGGATGAAAGAGATGACATTTACGCCGTTTCTGCTTACTGCCCTATTACAAATCTAGAAAACGCAAATGTCGCTTACGAGTGGATGTTCAATGGAATATATGATTATCAAAAGATGGACATGGCAATGATTGATTATCATATGGAAAGAAAAGTTACAAAAGGTGAACTTACAGAAGAGCAGATTAAAATTTCAAAAGACCTTGCTGCAATGTTTCCGGAATATGTTAACAGTTTGAATCTAAAATCATCAGACGGAACTTCTCTTTCTCTTGATTCAAACGGCAACGGCACTTTTAAGGATTATATAAAATCGTTGATAATTTCTTCTGCACAAAAAGCTTTGGACGGCGGAAAATCAATGAGCAATTACAGCTGGGTAACCGTTGCAAATGGTAAAGTAACGGATATAGATTTTGAAGCATACAAATCATATCTTGGAAAAATGAAAACTCCGGGTGCATTTGACGCAGTAGATTTATCAACTGGAGAAAACCAATTGTTTGGCACTTCTGAAGTTGATAAACAGCATTTTACAGAGTACGCTCTTCTTCACGATACAGCTGGTGGCACGATGGCAGACAAGAATATTCTAAAAATGATGAACGCAATGAATTATGTTTCATCAGATGGCACTTCTAAATACTGGAGAATTAGAGCCGGTACAAAAGATTCTGATACAGCTTCTGCAATTTCTGCCCTTCTTGCCCTTGAACTTCAAAATAACGGCAAGCAAGTAGACTACGCTCTTCCTTGGGATATTCCTCATTCAGGAGATTACGATTTACCAGAATTGTTTGATTGGATAAACAGTATTTGCAAATAGCTTCCCCAAAAACTATTACAGTACTACTAGTATGGTAATAAGTTCTCAGTAATAAACCCTGTACTGCAGGAGAATTTCCAGTACAGGGTTTTTATTCTCATTGACAATTGCTATACAATGTCTTACATTTAATATATGAGGTATTACATGGCAGCTATCAGTATAAGAATTGATGATGCAACAAAAAAACAATTTGATACATTTTGTGATTCTGTAGGTCTTACAGTTTCAGCAGCATTTAATATTTTTGCAAAAACAGTTGTCCGCGAGCAACGAATTCCTTTTGAAATAACAACAGAAATTCCTAATGCCACAACAATTGCAGCTATTCAAGAAGGAGATAAAATTGCAAATGATTCTTCTTTTAAAGGATACAAGAATTTGAATAAAATGTGGGCTGATTTAGAAAAATGAAATTTTTAGTTAAGCCTACTTCCCAATTTAAAAAAGATTATAAACTTATAATCAAGCGTCATCTAAATAAAGATTTACTTCAAGAAGTTGTTGCTCTATTGGCTGATGGCAAATCTCTTCCCGAAAAATACCACGACCATGCTTTAATTGGGAATTATGCGAATCATCGAGAATGTCACATAACAAATGATTGGCTTTTAATTTATCAAATTTTTAATGATGTTCTTGTTCTTGAATTAACGCGTACAGGATCACATTCTGACTTATTTAACAAATAACTATCGTTAAGTAACTTTTTGATTGGATAAACAGTATTTGCAAATAGCTTTCTCAAAAACTATTACAGTACTACTAGTATGGTAAACACTTGTTTCACAGACACTAGTATGGCAAACACTTGTAAACTATTGAGCCTTTTTGTCTTTACCTGTACAGTCCTTTTTAATATCAACAACAAACAAGGTAATAAATGCTCAGTATTAAACCCTGTACTGCAGGAGAATTTCCAGTACAGGATAATCTTTTTCAAAGTTCATTCTGGGGAGAGTTTAAAGGAAACGCTCTGTATTTTTTGGCAGAATATAACGATACTCCTTTTCCTGTTTTAGTATTAGTGCGCAAAACAAAAAGTGGATTTGTGTACGCCTATGCTCCTAAAGCTCCGTCAATTTTGATTAAAGAAGATGAGCGAGGAATGATGCTAGAACAGCTTGCAGAAGCGCTTAAACACTTTTTACCAGATGAAACAGTCTGTCTGCGCTTTGACTTACCGTGGAAAATTCAGAATGCAGATTACGATTCTACTCGTAAAGAACTTCTTGAGTTAAAAATGAACATGGGGACAGAAAATCATTCCTTAAGAAAATCCCCGCTTGATCATTTGTGTTCAAGCACTGTTACTATCAATCTCACTTATTCACCAAACCAACTCTTAGCAAAAATGCGTCAGACAACAAGAAATAGCGTTCGTCGTGCGTACAAATCAGACGTAAAATTCCGACTTTATAATGCAGAACAGGCACTTTCTATTGATTCTCCTTTTGAAGAATGGCATGGAATTTATAAAGACACAGCCTTACGAAAAGGTTTTTATTTTGAAGAATTCAACTATTTCAAGAATCTTTTTGAAATGAGTATCAACAAATCATCAGAAACGGCAAATAAAATAGATTCAAATAATTCTCCAAAAACTCAAAACAGTGTGCCAATGAATGCACCTCCGCCTCGTCCAAAGTTTTACCTTTTTACTGCCCACAGTACTGCAAATAAAGAAAACAGATTTTTAAGCGGTATGGTTATGGCTGTTTGCGGACGGCGAGCTTATTACATGTACGCCGGAAGTAGTCTTACAGGTCGGGAACTTATGCCAAATTATGGACTTCAATGGGAAGCTCAACTTTTTGCCCGAAGAAGTGGTTGCACTGAGTACGATTTTATGGGAATTCCACCAAACGCTGATTCTGCCCATCCAATGTGTGGACTCTATATTTTCAAAACAGGTTTTGGTGGCGAAAAAGTTCGTTTTCCGGGTGCCTGGGATTATGTTTATAATGCAGAACAGTACAAATTCTTTACAGATGAAGAACAGTTTTCGACTTTGAAAATCTAATACGCCTTTCTGTTACATTGTTTATCTAAAATAAATCCATTAATATTATTTGCGGAAGGTTTTCATTAATTTACACTTCCAAATATTTTCAAATAAAACGGTAAATCATTATGAACACAGTAATCATCCAGCCACCACTTGTACAGTTAAATACACCCTATCCCTCTGGTGCGTATCTTCTTTCTTTTTTTAGAAAGACTTATGAAGAACGACATTTGTCAGGAAAAACAGAATGGTTGGACTTAAGCATTGCTTTGTTTCACGAGATTTTTTCTGAAGAAGGACTCAGAAAGCTTTTTTCATTAACCGAAAACGATGCTCTTATTGCGGCACAAAAAGCGGAAGATAACTACGATGATGATACAGCGTTTCAAATAAGACGATATATTTCAGAACAAGATTTATGGTGTTCATGGATTGATATTATTTGCGAAATATCTTGTAGCAGTGGAAGATTTTCTGGAAAAGAATACAAGCATGAATTTGTACGTTCAGCACATATTCCACGCGGAATGAGAATGGAACGTTATCTTTCTGAGATTGGAAAAGCCCCTTCTGCAGATGACAGTGAAGTTCTTGCAAGCCTTGCTCTAGCCGATATTGCTGATTACATAACAGCTATTTTTGACAACAATTTTTCGTTAATTAGATATGCTGAATCAGCGGCTTCTAGCGATATGCCATTTTCTAAAATTGAAGAAGCTTCAAATTCACCAGTAATGAAATATTTCTATGAACCTCTTCTGAAACGCCTTCTTTCAAACTATATTAATATAGAAGAAAAAACTCTTTTTTGCATTTCTCTGCCATTTCCCGGAACTGTGACAGCTGCTTTATTCACCGCAAAATTCATAAAAAAACAATGTGGTCATAATGCAATTATTGCTTTTGGCGGAGGTTTCATTAACACTGAATTACGCAACACAGAAGAGAAAAAGCTTTTTGACTATATTGACTTCATAAGTTACGACAGAGGTTATGGAAGTTATCTTTCATTGCTGGATAAAGCTAAATCAGACCAATTAAAAAATGTATTAAATGGTGAACAGTTTTATAAAATAAAATACATACACAACGGAAAAATTATTAATCCATTGTGGTCAGATGAATTTTATGAAAAAAAGGAAGATTTACTAACAAAAGAAATTATTCCTGAGTTTTCCGAAATTGACTTTTCACGTTATCCACGACTTGCAGATACAGATAATCCAATGCAAAGAATTTGGAGTGATGGTGCTTGGATGAAATTATTTCTTGCTTACGGTTGTTACTGGCATAAGTGTGCATTTTGCGACACATCGCTTGAATATGTGAATCATTATTGCAAGAACGAGATTAACAACTTATTCTACGGGATAAAAAAACAAGCGAAAAAAACTGGAGTGTATGGTCTCCATTTTGTAGACGAAGCATGCCCTCCAGTCTCACTGGAAAAATTCGCACTTCTAAACTGTATGGACGAGCAAAAACCTCGTTTTACATTTTGGGGTAATATTCGTTTTGAAAAAACATTTACTAAAGATCTTGTTGATTTATTATCATACGGCGGGCTTACTGGAGTATCTGCAGGAATAGAAATTGCAACAGGAAACGGTCTTTGTTCAGTTAATAAAGGCACTGATATGCAAAATATAGTTAGTGCTTGCTGTGCATTTAAGGAAGCTGGAATTTTGATTCACAGTTATATGATTTTTGGATTTTGGAATCAAAGCGAACAAGACTTGATTGATTCTATGGAGACACTTCGTCAGTTCTTTGAAGAAGGTCTTTTAGATTCGGCATTCTGGCACAAGTTTACACTCACTCTGCATTCAACAGTTTATTTTGAATGGAAAGAAGGAAAACATCCTGACCTAAAACCTCTTCCGCAGAAAAAGAATTCGTTCTCAGAAAATACAATTCATTACGAGGGTGAAAACAAGAGTGAAAAATATTCTTATGCTCTAAATAATTCTCTTTCAAACTGGATGAAAGGCAATAATCTTTCTGAAGACGTACGAACTTGGTTTGATTTTAAGATGCCATTACCGTCTATTAAAAAAAATTTCATACACTGCTTGGTCAATAATTACGAAAAAGAAAAAAACAAGCAGTTTTCAAATACTGAAAAAGGATTTTTTATTTGGATTGGAGGAAAAGTCATCATTTTGAAAAGTGCAAATGAATCATGCCAACTTTCTTGGACTTACATGGGCGAATTACTTTACGCGGATGTTACAAAAAATAAAGCTGAAACAATAGCAAAATTACTCTACAGCATTAAACCAGAAAATTGTAGCAAAAATGAAAATGATTCTTTAGGTATGAGCACAAATGAATTAATTGATATTCTCGGAAAAGAATTATTTGTCCAATTACGGGGAAAAGGATTATGCAAGCTACTTTCAAAGCCATAAACGCTGAAACAAAATCAAGTTATTATTGAATTAAGTCAATATTGAAAATTAATTGATTTTTTTAATTATAGTATTATGATATACTTTATCAATTGTGTAATTTTCTTTAGTAACTTAAATAGTGTATAACTACAGGAAATAAAAAATGGGAAAAACCATATTAAAAGCAATAAAACCTCAATTCTTTTTTCTTCTTCTTTTTACCCAAATATCACTTTGTTTTGCCACTGGTTCAGCTAACATTTCACAGAATCCATTGAATATGTTACTTCATGTGCAAAAATTCCCATTTATAAAGCTGACGAATTAGGTTTGGGAAATGGAGTTTTTGGTGGAGTTGTTGTCTCATATTCTTCAATGACAGCTGATGCTTCAAAAATAATTCTTGAAATCGAACACGGTTCAAATATATCAGAATTCCCTGTTACACGGGCAGAAAGCTACTATTCATTTGATTTATAATGAGCCCAGAAATTAAGACACATATTTTATAGAAATACAGTGGACTGACCTTCTTGAGAAAAATAGAAAAGGAGGCTACAGTAAAGTATGAGAAAGAAATATGACAAGTCATTTAAATCAAAAGTTGCTATAGAAG
>JAAZCS010000374.1 GCA_012513125.1 Treponema sp.
CTTTATAGCCATCCTGTGAACCTCCTCTCTGTTTCGTAAGTTCATCACCCTTACAAATACTAGGCAAATATTTTTTTTGCTTTTTTATCCTCTTTTAAAATTTTCTTTTATAAACTTCAAAATTTTTTCTTTATGCTTGTACACAACTGGAATTGAAACATTAAGAATAGTTGCTACATCTGTTAATGAATAACCTTCTATAAAATGAAGTTCATATACTCGTTTCTGCTTTTCCGTCATTTTTAAAACGGTTTCTCTTAATTTCTCTACTTCATCTGATGTTTCTTCTTCGATAGTCGTATTATCAGCAAGATAGATACACTTATCTTGGTTGCCTTCTTCATCAAATACTGAATCAATAGATAAGTTCCAAACTTCTTGATACTTCTCACCAGGATGTTTTTCTTCCCATTCTTTAATATCTAGTTTCTCTTTTTCAGATATTGGTCTATGCCAATTCTTGTGGTTGTAATAAACCTCTGAATCATCTAAAGAATGTAGTTTTTTGATGAACTCCTCTGTTACTCCTTCCTCTCCTGGTTTAATTGTTACTTTTCTTCCGTCATCGAAATGGTATGTGTACATTCCACGTTCTTTTTGTGGTGTTTTATGACTTTTCATTAAAAGTCCTCCCTTCCTTTTGCCTGCTTTTTTGCAGAGCAGAAGGAAAGAAAAAAGAGACTGTGCCTTTTTAGTACACAGACTCCCATTGCTGATATTAAGGTGCAATAAAGAGAGGGTACTAAAATTGAGCATTTTTATCCTTTTTAAATGGTTAAATTGCTTTTTTTCGTATCCTTCTGCCTTATTGCAAATCAGGCTTCAAAATTTTATTTTTTTGTAAAATGCAAAAGTCTATTTGTTTTTATATATTTTTTTCACGATTGCGTAAAAATTTTATGACTTAGCATAGATTTTTTCGCAAATTTCTGATATAATTTATCTATCAATTTAACAATCATATCGTTACTTATATGGAATACTTCTTTTTGCTTTTTACACTTTAGATTTTAGCAGTTTTGTTTCAAAATCATGGATAATCATGGGTAGTCTTCGGTATGTATCGGTAATACAAGAAATAAGGAGATAAAAATGAATTTTTCCAGCTTTGCCAATTTATTAAAACCAATCATTGGTGGTTCAGATAATACAGTCGAATTTACAAGAAAACTATTTATAGCTATGATTGGAGAAAACAACTCAACAGTTATAGAAGACAAATCTGATGACAGTTTCAAGGCATATTTCAATGGAAATTCCACAATAAATGGGATAGCAAAAGAAATATCACCTGTTGCTGATTTAGAAAATTTTGTGGCATTTCTAGAAGACTTTGGTGACTCAGTCTCTGAAAAACTTTGTGAAGCTTTTTCAGGAAGTCTTGATGAAATTAATTTACAAAACATCAATTATAAAATTGCTTGTTGTTTTGATGAAATCATAAAAAAAGCTGCAACAACACAAAGAAAAAGTTCATCTACTAAAGATGAACCACTTAACATTCCTACTGAACAAGTTGTCGATGCTTTTCCTTATACAGAAACAGATAAAGAATTACTTACTGATTTTACATTAGACTATGATGAAATTATGCTTACTTTGATTGGTGGAGACTATGCTAAATATTTAATTGATATGAGCATTCCAAATAAAATTAAAAAGTTATATCAAGAAAAATGGAAAGAAAAAGCTAATAATTTTATAAATCCAAATCTAAAATCATATATATATGGATTACTTGGTATTTTTGATGAAATAAGTAATAGTTTTATTTCATGCAATTCAAGTACACTACTCATAAAAAATCAAAGAAATGAAATTAGAAAATTATATATTAGATTACATCCCGAGACGTATGATACATTATTTCCATATGATGCTTTGATAGATGATTGGAATAATAATGATTTTTAGAAAGGAGAATAATAAATGCCAACAATAGATAATTCCATAAAAAAAATAGATAATGTAATATGCAGACATTTAGACGAAATTGAGGACTCATCTCGTGGTGCAATTTCTCAAGATATATTAGAACAATTAATAAAATTCGTTAACCATGTAATGCTAAAATTTTATGCAAACGGTAAAGAAATAGACATTAATGAAGAAAATTTAACTAAAGCAATTGAGTTTTGCCAAATAAATAGTGAACTATATACTTTATATAAGTTTCGTAATTATTTACAAGTTGTAACTACACAATATACTTTAGATGAAGATGGCTCAGAACGTTTAATGTTAAAGTATTATCAGTACTTACTTGAAACAAAAAATCTTCTTAGTGAGTATTTTGGTATTGAGGTGCTGCATAATTTAGATAAATTTCCTTTACATTTAGATGATACCTTACAGGAATACTATAAAAAAATTGCAGA
>JAAZCS010000375.1 GCA_012513125.1 Treponema sp.
ACGAACCGACGACCAATCTAGATACAGATCATATCGAATGGGTTGAAAAAAAATTGAAGCGTTGGCAGGGGGCCTTCGTTCTTGTTTCCCATGACCGAGAATTTTTAGACGCTCTGTGTTCTGTTATTTGGGAACTGGAAGATGGTGAAATAACGGAGTACAAGGGCAATTATAGTGATTATCTCAAGCAAAAAGAAGTAGAAAAGCAACAACAACAATCCACATATGAAAAATATGAAAAAGAAAAAAAACAGCTGGAGAAAGCAATCCAACTAAAAGAAGAAAAGGCCCAACGAGCAACTAAAAAGCCTAAAAATTTATCTGCTTCTGAGAGACGAATAAAGGGATCGAAGCCTTACTTCGCAAAAAAACAGAAAAAACTGCATAAAACTGCAGGTGCTCTTGAAACAAGAGTAGAGAAATTAGAAAAAGTAGAGAAAATAAAAGATCAGCCACCTATTAAAATGGATTTACCAAATGAAAGAAATCTTAAAAATCGTGTGATTATTCGGGTTGAGGATCTAGAAGGACTTGTTCCCAAGCAGTTACTTTGGAAAAAGGCAACTTTTCAAATTTATGGTGGGGACAAACTAGCTATCATAGGACCCAATGGTAGTGGAAAAACAACTTTAGTTAAAAAAATAATAACTCAAGAAAATGGTGTCACTATTTCTCCGTCTGTTAAGATCGGTTACTTTAGTCAGAATCTAATGACGCTAGATGTAAACAAATCTATTTTAGAGAACGTTCAAAATTCTTCGAAACAAGAAGAATCACTGATTCGAACGGTACTAGCTAGAATGCATTTCTTTGATGAAGATGTATACAAACCTGTGCATGTGCTAAGCGGTGGTGAAAGAGTAAAAGTTGCACTGACAAAACTATTAGTGAGCGATATCAATACACTCGTTTTAGATGAACCAACGAATTACTTGGATACGGAAGCACTCAAAGCATTAGAAAACCTCTTGAATGAATATACGGGAAGTATTATTTTTGTTTCTCATGATCGTACCTTTACCGAAAATATCGCTACTCGAATTTTAGAAATACGTAATAAAAAAATTGAGATATTTGATGGGACGTACCAACAATTCAAAAATAGATCTACTAAAAAGGAACGGGATTTTCAGCAAGAAGAGCAGTTACTACTAGATACAAAGATATCCGAAGTACTTAGCCGCTTAAGTATGGAACCTTCCCAAGCTTTGGAAAAAGAATTTCAAAACCTCCTAAAAGAAAAAAGTAAGTTAAAGGAGTAAGTTATTTTCTATGTACGGTTCGAAGATTAATATAATTTTTTAAGTATTTAAAGAAGCCCCCTGCCAAAAGGCAAAGGGGGATTTTTTTGTTTTGCACGAAAAAAACAGGCGGGGATTCTGCCGTTTTTCGTGCCTGTTCACGTCGAACCTTTTCAGCCTAAAGGCGAAAAAAGGGGCAGAGAGGACAGACGGTTTTCAGCCTCGCAGAGCGCACACCTTACTCGTAAGGTATAGTGTGTTATACTTTACATGGAAGTTTGTCCGTACAGACCAGAAAAGGAGTGCTTGTTCCATGTCCATGATTGCGGCGAGAATGCAAAAATTGAAAGCGGGAAATTTAACAGGAATTGGGAATCATAACCAAAGAAAAGGACAGAATCATTCGAATCAGGAAATCGATCCAAACCGCTCCCACTTGAATTTTGAGTTAGTAAATCGAACGGAACACTATCAAAAAGATATTCAAACATTTATTGATGAAAAAAAAATAAGTACTCGAGCTGTTAGAAGTGACGCCGTTTTGGTAAACGAATGGATTATCACAAGTGATCGAACTTTTTTTAATGGGTTAACTGAACAGGAAACGAAAGAGTTTTTTGAAGCTGCGAAAGAGTATTTCTCTGAAAAATTTGGCGAAGATAATATCCGATATGCAACGGTTCATGTTGATGAAACTACCCCGCATATGCATATGGGGATTGTTCCCTTTGATTCCGAAGGGAAATTAAGTGCGAAACGAGTGTTCAATCGTCAAACGTTGCGTGACATTCAAGAGGAATTACCTACTTATTTACAAGAAGCGAAATTTGATATTGAACGAGGACAAAAAGGTTCAGAAAGAAAAAATTTAACGGTTCCTGAATTTAAAGAGATGAAACGAGAGCAAAAAGAGGTTCAACAAGAAACAGAAAAAATGAGAGAAGAATTTCGAGCGTATGTTACCGACAGAAAAATAACCGTATCGCTGGACGATATCAAGGCGACAATCGAACGAGAAGAAATAAAAATTCCGAGTGGCGAAAAATTTTTAGGGATAGATATTCCTAAAAAAGTGGAACGAGAAACAGGAAACGTGATTCTTTCAAAAAAAGATTTCGATAAAATGCAAGACTTTAATACGTATATCAAGAAAAGTGAAAGTCGCTTTTTAAATTTGTTAGATACGGATTTGTATCAAGAAAATAAAGCGTTGAAAAAAGAAATAAAAGTACAAAAAAGTACGAATCATACGAATATTGAGGATTATAATCAGCTGGTTCGGGAATATAATACCTTGTCTGGAGAGAATGACCGCTTAAAGAGCCGTATAAGCGATTTAAAGAAGGAAGTACGAATCATATACAATACTGTCAAAAGTTTCTTAAAAGAGCGTACAAGTGAAATACAAGCGTTTAAGAGCATGTTTAAAGCATTGACAGATGATATTTCCCTTTCTTCTAAAGATAATCAGCTCGATAGTCAGTTTAAAAAGGAATTTGACAAGGAGCACACCCAAAAAAGAACGCGAGGTCGCTCTCGATAAAAGTTCGTTTTATCGGACGAACTTTTATTGTGCTTTTGGGTATGTAGGGCTTGCCCTGCACGAACGAAGTGAGCGTTCTCTGTTCTACCTAGCTTATTTATCCAAGATATAGCGTGTAACCACATCAGTAAAAGAATAGATGGATCCCTTTTCTTTCCTTGCTAACGGAGCGCAGCGACTTCTTTTGATCTATTACAATGCTTTTTAGTTTGCGGAGCAAAGTTTCCTTTTGTGTTTTGATCTTTTTTAAATTTAGAGGCTTGCGAAAGCAAGACCTCCTTTTTTTATATCTTGGGAATCTTTTGGTCCGTTTTTTTTGTTAATAGACTTTTTAAAAATATAAATTCAATCCAATTAGTGAGCTAAAAAAGAATCTTTTTTTTGCTCCGCTGTTTATATATTGTTTAATAAAGATGTTTAAGTAATGTTTAGGATTGCTGTAACGTGCATGGTTGAGCCAAAAAAAGACCCTCATAAGTATATTTTGGGGCTTCATAAGTATATTTTGGGGCTTCATAAGTATATTTTAAAATGATATTCTTTTAAAGCGTTTGTATGTTATCATAAGAATAATTAATTAGGGGGTATTCTTATGACGGAAGTGGTTAAATATCATAACGATTTAAATACCGTAGTTATGCGAAGTTGGAAACCTGTTGAAATGAATATATTCTTTGGTATTATTGCTAAATTGAGGGATAAAGATACTAGGAAGATTATTTTTTCAACTGATGAGTTAAGAGAAATGACTGATACTGCTGGTAATAAGAATTTAAAACGCTGGAATAAAGCCATGATTGATGTTTCTCAGAAAGTAAGTCAATTAAATTATTATTACGAAGATGAAGAACGCTATGTTTTGATGATGTTATTTTCAATGTTTGAAGTTAATAAAAAAGAACAAACTCTAACTATTCAAGTTTCTGAACATTTTGATTATGTTCTAAATCAATTAAATGCAACTTTTACCTCGTATGAATTAAGAGAGTTCACTGAGTTAAGATCAAGCTATTCTAAATCAATGTATAGATTACTAAAGCAATGGCGAACAGTTGGTAAGAAAAGGTTCTCAGTTGACGAATTTTCAATACTCTTAGATGTTCCTAAGAGTTACTCAAAAGGAATGATTGACCGACAGATAATTAATCCAATTACTGAAGAGCTATCTAATTTTTTTAATAATTTGAAAGTTAAAAAAATTAAAGAAAATACTCAGGGTAATCCAATTACTCACTATGAATTTACTTGGATACCTGAAAAAACAGGTAAATGGATAAATAATAAATACGATAAGAAATCGATTGGTTCAAGTAAAACGGTTCGTAAGGAAAAACTTCCAGATTGGGCAAAAGAGGACTATATTCAACCAAAGGAAACCATGATTTCTAAAGAAAAACAGGACGAATTGAACGAACGATTAGCTCGAATACACGCTAATAGAAATTAAAATCGATACCTGATTACACTTGTTAAAAGAGGTAATCAGGTGTTGGAGGGTTTAATAAAAAAAGAACCCTTTGGTTAAAGGGTTCGGGATACACGATTTTACCCAAATTCATGTATCTTCGTTTTAAAATCAATCCATTAAAAACTTTTAAAAACTTTAATATTATAAACACTAAAAATGGTTAAGACATGTATATTTTGACAAAAACATCTAGTCTATCGTATCCTTATAGATAATTACTACAACGAGAGGGTGACCCAACTACATGAAATACTAATCCTATTGACGAAACCAAACAATGAAGGCTTTACAGTAGCAAAATTTTGCTTTTTTTGTAGCCTTTTATTGTCTATTTTCAGAATAGGATTTGATTTCTATATTTGGCACAAAGAGATAATGGTCTCTTTTTTGTACCCCTATATGGCTTTATATCCCCTATTCTGAAAACAAGTAGGGGATATTTTTGTATGCCCTGTAATTAGTAAAGGAGAGGGTAGTATGGTTTTACTAGAGGCCAAAAATATAAAACACTACATCAAAGATCGCTTATTATTAAAGATTGATGAATTAAAAATTGAACATAATGACCGGATTGGCTTGGTAGGTGTAAATGGAAGTGGAAAAACAACTTTGTTAAATATCCTTGCTGAAAAATTTATTCCTGACGAGGGGACAATCACGCCGTATGCCCAGAGTGAGATATTGCCACAGTTAAAAAAGACCGATGCGGCAAAAAGTGGGGGCGAAATTACTCAGGAATATATTCAACAAACGTTAAATAGTGCTCCAGCTCTTTTATTAGCAGACGAACCGACGACCAATCTAGATACAGATCATATCGAATGGGTTGAAAAAAAATTGAAGCGTTGGCAGGGGGCCTTCGTTCTTGTTTCCCATGACCGAGAATTTTTAGACGCTCTGTGTTCTGTTATTTGGGAACTGGAAG
>JAAZCS010000376.1 GCA_012513125.1 Treponema sp.
GAAAGATAAAGACCATTCACCTCTGAACCTAGAGACGATATAATAATTTTAGGAATGATAAAACCACTTATTATTGATACGGTATTTAATATCAATGAAGCAAGAACATTACTAAATATTACATTTTTATTTTTAACTAATCTACTCAATTTTATATTTCCTCATTGTGACTTTTTATCTTTTTTATTAGAATTGAACCTTGAATTTTGAAAATTAATTATTTCTAATTATTTTTCAAATATTCAATCCCACGATAAGAAAGGTATGGAGTATCGAGATCAATGAATTCATATTCATGATGATTAACTCGTTTTTCAATTGGAGGCAAGCTCATATAGTCTCCAAATGCAATTTTCAAATATTGATCGTAACCAATTGGAATAGGTAACATTGTATCTTCAAACTCCACACGAATAGAGTCTGAAAAAATCTCTTTGGGATAATCATTCATCATATAGCCTGGTCCAGCGCATAATTCCGTAATGTTGTCACATTCGTTTATCTTATATTTTGACATTTTTCGCTCCGCAAATTTTGCCATTTTAAATCGTATTTTTCTAGTTGGTAACAAAAATAGTGGAATATGCCCCAGTAACCGGATTAAAGTTCCATGATTTTTAGGTGTATCACAGATACTGTATATGGAATAAACAATTGCCCAAAATTGTTGAATTTTTCTTTTTATACCATTGGGAGCGGGATCCAGAGGAAAAACATCCATAGCAACTCCTTGAGCTATGTCTCGATTGCAAATCGTCGTCTTTACAAAAGTAGTATTTCGATCATGTATAGTTACTGATGTTGCATAATTCGGCTGATTTTCTCGATTAAATTGAATGATATAATCATTTGTATCTTGCCATATACGTTGCAATTTTTCGTAATCTTTTCTTGGCATAAATACATCTACATCATCATCCCATTCGATAAACCCTTTATTTCTTATTGCCCCTATGCAATTGCCTCCACATAAAAAATAAGTTAATCCATGATTACTACAAAAAGCATCGAAATATTTGACCATTTTCAAGCCTATTCTCTGCATTTTCTTTGTATCTTCTTTCGAAATTTCAAATTTAGACAATACTAATCCCTCTCAAAATTTACAATTTAATTTTTAATGGTTTATGTGTTATTCTATCTTTTTCATCTGGCAATTTCATATAATCACCATATTCCATCTTTAAATATTTTTCTGGATCATTATGGATAAAAAACGTGTAACCTTCAAATTTAATTTCTCTAACTGGAAAAATGACAGCCGAATCAAAAGCAAGCTTCCCATCTGCATAGGCATAACTCGCAATCAATTTTTCACCTTCAATTTCTCTACCCGCTTGAATGATATTATTAATTTCATTCAATATCTTATCCTTTGAACGTAAGTTTCTCAGATAATATAGTGACCGATGTAATACATTCTTTATATAATATTTTATATTATTTCTGGGCATTTCGTTTAAATCGGGAAAACCTCTCTTATACAGTACCGATATTAAATCCGTTACCTTTTGTAAATATTTTTCATAATTATTTTTAGGTAAATAATCAAAAGGAAAAATATCAATAAAGATTCCTTTATGAATATTCAGATTTCGAATTGGAGGTTCTACAAACAATGTATTATTTTTACGTACCTTTGCAAAAATTTGATAATATTTTTTTTCTGTTTCTATTGTTTGAATAAAATATTCATCTCCTAATTCTTCTTGTGCAATTGATAAAAATTTTTCATAATCTTCTCGCAGCATACCAATATCTATATCGTCATCCCAAGGGATAAACCCTCCATGTCGTACAGCTCCTAATGCAGTACCCCCATCAAGAAAATAATTAATCTTATGTTTTCTACAAACTTTGTCTACATCAATTAATATATTTAAGATAGCCTTCTGTAAATCATTCATAATCTGAATCTTTCTAATAAATTTATAGTTCAAGCTCAAGAGGGGAATGTGTCAATCTATTTTCCTCATCCGGGAGTTGCATATAGTCTCCGTAAATCAAAGTAAGATATTTATCTACATCATGTTGAACAAAAAAGCTATGTTCTTCAAACATTATTTCTTTTGCAGGGAAAAAAATATTTTGTTCAAAAATTAAAGGAAATATATTATAAGCGTAACTCACCAAGACACAATCTTCTTTTTTATTACTATTCTCATAAATGAGATTATTTATTTTCTCGATGGTTTTTTGTCTTCCATAAAGCTTAAACACAAAAAACTTAATACGGGTCTTTATTTCTTTTTTTATATACTTTATTGACTTCGAAGGAACTTCCATGCAATCTGGTAAAGTCATACAATGCAATCGATATCTCAGTTGATCCAATTCTTGTAATGACTCAACAGCGCGCTCTCTTTCTATACAGTCATATGGAAACACATCAATATAGATGCCTTGATGCATTTTAACATTTCTAGTTGCTGGCTCTACAAACTTTGTTCCATTTTTGCGAATTTTGGCAAAAATCTTATGATATTTTTTTTCTGTATCTAATGTTTGTACAAAATATTCATCTCCTAATTTCTCTTGGGCTATTTTTAAAAATTTTTCATAATCGTCTCTAGGCATACCGATATCTATATCATCATCCCAAGGGATAAACCCACCATGACGAACCGCTCCTAAAGCGGTTCCAGAATCAAGAAAATAAATTATGTCATTTTCTCTACATACTTTATCTACATCAATCAATATTTCAAGCACAGCTTTTTGTAAATCATTCATCATTCATGCTCACATTTCATATTTATCAACAAATCTTTCCACAATAGTGTTAAGGTTCCTTATTATATTTTTTTCTGAAAAAAGGCATTTTAATTATGCCGACAATAGTGCCTACTCCATAGCTTATATGTAAAATTAAAAATAAAAATGGCATAAGAATCGTAAACGCATTTGCTTTTTTATTTTTTATTGTAAAAGCCATACTTATGATAGTGAATAAAAAATAAAATGCCCACATAATTATTGCAGGGAGGCTATAACCAAATCCTATTAATAAACTAGTTAAAATAATACCAAACACAAAAGCCAGGGGAACAAAATGATAAATCGATAGACAGCCAGGACAAACCCCCAGAGTTAGTCCAATCCACTCGCCATTAGAATATTTTTGTTTAATCATTTTGCGAAAACTCCCTCTTGCGTACTGAAAAGATATAATCGAGGGATCCAAACACAGTTTATAGCCATATTGGCGAATTCGATAATGTATTTCATTATCTTCTGTTCGTAGCAATTTTTCATTAAATCCACCAACATTTTCAAAGACTTCTCTGCGGTAGGCGGCATGAAACATGCTATTAACATATGCTTTTTCCTGACTACTTCTCGCCTTGCTAATACTGCTTCCAAACAATGAATTTTCTACTTCAAGTAAAGTCATTTTCCAAGGATTTTCTCCATCCTCAATTAAACATGGTCTAACACCACCTGTCACATACTCTCCAGATTCTTGAAGTATCATATTTTTTTCAACAAATTCTTTTGGGATATGAGAATGAGCATCAATTCGGATAATAACATCACCTGATGCATTTTTAATAGCTACATTCCAGCCACTAGCTTGTATTTTCTTAGGATTATCTACAACAATAATAGAATGATAATCATTTTCGGTGATTTTAAAGTTTTCCATTATTTTTCTGGTTTCATCAGTAGACATACTGTTAACCAAGACTATTTCTGTCAAATTATGAGGATAAGTTTGTTTCTTTAAGTCCTCTAATAAAGACGGCAAGATTTTTGCTTCATTATACGCCACTACACAAAGAGACACCATCATCTCCATAATTATTAAGATTCCTTTCTATAGTAAAGAATAATGTAGTAATTTTATAAAATTTATGCCTCCCACTTAAAAACAGTTTTAAAAGAATTTGCTATGTCATATTCAAACACTTGATGAATATCATCAATGCTACGTACCGGTCCAAAATATTTGAGTATAAATTTGAATTGATTTAAAGCTTTTTTATTTTTCAATATCTGTAATGCCATTTCAAAATCTTTACGGCCAGAACGTGAAGATCCTAAAACTGTTATTCCTTTTTCCAGGATATCGCGAGTATTAATTGGAATTGGATTTTCACTAACTCCCATTAAAGTGATACTCGCTTGAGGGAGAGCATGATTAATCATGGCATCAATTGCAGAAGAGCTACCTTCACCACCAACACATTCAAATCCATGTTCAAATCGGAAATTTTCAGGTATCTCATCAATCAAATATTTTTCATCTGCCATCATAAAAAAAGCAAGTTTTTCAGCATGTTTACCCAATACTGTCAAATGAATATTAGGGTAAAGCGTCTTCAGAACAACAGCTGTCGTGTAGGCTAAATTACCATCTCCCCAAATGGCATAAATATCGTTACCTAATGAATTTAAGAAAGAAGTTCTTGTTATCGCTTGAACACTAACAGAAATAAATTCTGTAATAGCAGCAACCTTGGGGTCAATATCATCAAAAGGTATTATCAATTCTGGATCCATAGCAACAATTTCTTGCATAAAGCCATCAAATCCACTAGAGCGAAATTTTGCTCCATTTACATAATTTTCATATTCACCTTTACGATATGAATATCC
>JAAZCS010000377.1 GCA_012513125.1 Treponema sp.
GATGTAGAGGGATATGTACCTCATATTCTTGACGGAAACAGTCTTTTAGATAAGTTGTTTTTTACTACTAATTTAGGAAGCCAATGAGAAAGAAACTTTTTTTGATACTATTCAGTTTTATTACTTTATTCAATTTTTTCAGTAGAACAGTTTACGCTGAAACTACAAATCAAAGTGCAAATACTGGCACCTCAGAGAATGTTGCAACAGGAACAGTTGAAGTTGGCGGAGAGTCTGCTGGGGATTCTTCTAGTGATACAGCAACTGATATTGAAGGGGGAGATGGCGAGGATAATTCATCACAAAATGAGAACTCTTCAACTGTGGAAAATAACCCAAATCAAAATTCCATAACAATTATTGAAAAAGCAGTAAACTTTGAAAATTTAGCAGAGTATTCAACTGATTCATTAGAACGAGCTTTAGTATACTCAGAAAGTACAAATAGAGATGGATATGAGATAATATTAGGTGAATTGGTTTCGCGAAGTGGTAAGGAAAAAGAAAATGTTATAGCAAAACTTGTGAAAGAAAAGGAATCGATTCAAAAAGAAATAGATGAATTAGTTAAAAAGTTGAATAATTATCCTTCTGGAAAAAAAATACAAAAGATATTAACAAAATTGGAAAAACAAGGAAAAGTAATTACTGCAAAAATAATTCAAGATTATGTTGCAGAATATGATGGTTCCTTGGCCGAAAATATTAAACAATTGATTAATAAACGAAAAACTAATATAGAAGAGCTATCAATTGCAGCAAGTAATGCTTCAGCTTATTATAAGCAAATTAGTAAAAAGATGGAATCTATTAATGAAGCTGGAGATCCTGTAAATGTTGCATACGGAAATTACATAAATAAAAATTCTGAAATAAAATTGCCATCTTCACAATATTTTATTTCGCGTGATTGGAATAACTTTTCTAAAAATGACAGCAACACTAACAGAAGTAGTTTTGGGCTTAATTGGAAGACTTCTCTTGATTCAAGAATAATTAGATGCAAAAGACAAGATTTTGCTGATGTTCTTCTACTATATAAAGAATTACTTTTATTGATAGATAAAGATATAGCGTTGATTAATTCATTAAAGCAACTTGATAGTAGCGGAAGTTCATGGACAAATGATGAAGATGAAGTAATTAATTTGAGAGACACAATTAATGAAAATATCGAGCTGATTAATGAAACAAGCAACAAAAATGCCAAAATTGATGAATATAACAAATACGACTTATTTGGAAACTTTAGCTCTTCGGAAATTCTTGAGATTGATTATGATTGCATTTATTTTATCGATGAGAAAGGTATAACCAATTTAATAAAATATGTAGAAGACGGAAGATGGGAAGATATAATTGATGCAAATAAAAATCAATATAAAATATTTAGTTTAAATAAAAATCAAGAAATTAATCATGATATAGAAGCAGAAGGTGGCTTTCTCGTTCTATATAAGAATGGATTCAAAAAATATTACAACGAATATGGATTATTGATAAAAGAAATAGCTTCTGATGGTTCAATAACAACATTTGATTATGAGAATGGAAAAATAACCAAAATTCATCTTCCATTTAGTAATGAAATTTCAATATTAAGAAATGAAAGTGGGTATATAAAAAAGATTTATAATCAATTTTGTGGAGAAAACATTTATCAATATGAGAATGATAGATTAATTTCAGTTACTTATAATGATAAAAATACAGTTTTTTATGAATATGATAAGGACAATGATTTAATCAGAATAGATAATTGTGACAGAAATGGTGAAAAACACTTTGCGATACAAATAAATTATGAGTTTTATTCAGATTCATCAACAAAAAAAGTCTCTTCTGTGAGTAATAGCGACGGTCAAAGTGAGTTTTTTAAATATTATGAAAAAGAGAATAAAACAGTTCACACAACATATAGTGGTTTTGAAGAAATATTTTTTTATGATGAAAATCGGAACATAATATATAAAAAAGATGAATTTGAAAATGAATTAAGATTAACAGTAAATAAAAACGGATTAGTAGAAGAGTTTTCTTATAATGATGAAATTACAAAATATTTTTATAACGAAAATAGTCAGCTATATAATATTTTTTATAAAGATGGTTCGTTTGAATTATTTAAATACGATGAATTTGGAAATATTATAGAAGTTCAAAATAGAGATGGGGACGTTGTTGTTTCAAGTTATAATGAAAAATCTCAATTAATTGAAACATCTTTGAATTCAAAAATAACTACAAAAATAGAATATTACGAAAACAATAAAATCAAAAAAATCATTCATGATTCATTAACGGAATATTTTGAATATAATGCTTTTGGACTTGTAACTTTGAAAAAAGTTTTTGCTCCAGATGGAAAATGTATAAAAGAAAGGTGGAAATATGATGATAAAGGCAGAGTTGTTGAATACACAAATATTGATGGAATGACTACAACCTACGAATATATCGCGAAGTCAACAATTGAACATGTGGAAAATTTGTTTGATAAAACAACATATTTTGATTTTTTAGGAAATCCGTGCAAAATTGAAACATTTGATTTACAAGAAAAAAGTCTATTTATTCAAGAATACGAATATAACATGAAAAGTAAAATTATTCAGATATCATTAAATGGTGAAAAGTATAAAACGTATTCTTATTATAATTCGGGGCTATTAAAATCTGAAATAGAATGGGAACTAATTCAATATCTAGAGAAAAAATCTGGAAATATAAAACCAAAGCAAGGATTAAAAAAGGAATATTTTTATAATAAACAAGGACATATCGTTCAACTGAAAAAATATGCCGTTTCAGAAGATTCTGAATTAAGCCAAGCTAAAACAACAGATTTATTCACTTTTTTTGATAAAGAGAAAGTTTATATTGAAGATTATGTTTATGAAAAAAATGGGATTAATACAGAAAAAACTACAAAATGTGAATCTGTCGTAGTTAAAAAAGAAATATTCAATGAATATGGACAAATAATAAAAAGAATCAATTCAGATGGCTTTTTTGAAGAGTTTAAATATACTCCTACTGGAAAGATTTTGGAAGTCACAAATTCCTATGATGAAAGATATTTATATTCTTATAAGAAAGATGGTTCTTATATTATCGATTATAAAAACGCAAGCAATGAAGTTTTGAGATACAAATATAATCATCTTAATCAGTTATTTGAGGAATCAGATTTTGAGAATCAAATTACGAAATATGAATATGATCATTTTGGTAATTTTTTATCGGTAAAAAACTCATATTGTGAAAAAAAATATTCTTATGATGAATATAATAGAAGAATTGTTTCGTCAGTTTTTTCAGTAAATGGAGATTTAATTTTTACAGAAGAAACTGAATATCAAAAAGATAAGATTATTATTAGAACTGGTAATCTGTATGAAAAAATAATTAAGACAGATGTTTATGGACGGATTATTTTTATACAAGATGAAAATGGTTCAAATTTTTATTCATATGATGTGCTAGATCGTTTGAATATTGAACAAGATGCTCTTGGTAACAAAATAAATTATTCATATTCAGTTGGAAACTATGTTTCAAGTGTTATGCTACAAGATGGAACTACTGAAAACTATAAATATAATTATGAGAATGAAAATCAGCTTTTACAGAAGAATTCATCTTCAAACAATGATTATGATTATGTAAGAGATTCCAATGCGAAAAGTCTAAAAATTTACAAAAAAGGCAATTTATTTAGAAATTTACAATATGATGAAAAAAACAGAATTATATCTGAAAAAGATGTTTTTAATAATGAGCGTATAAACAGATATAAAAATGAACGTTTATCTTACCAAAAATCTTTTTCGGGAACGGAATTATCCATTTTCTATGAAAATAATTCAATTATAAAAAAATATTCAACAGGATTTAATGAAAAAATTA
>JAAZCS010000378.1 GCA_012513125.1 Treponema sp.
AAAATAGTATCTATATTAGAAAAAAGGTTTACAAAAAATGAAAAATAAAACAATAAAAATATTAATAACACTGATGATTTTTTCAGTTATCAGTTTGAATGGTTGTTCAAAAGGCAAAAATAATGGTGAAAAAGTGACGATTGTTCTGGATTGGACGCCAAATACAAATCATACCGGGCTTTTTGTTGCTGCCGAAAAAGGTTTCTTTGAGCAAGAAGGAATTTCTGCACAAATAGTTCAACCTTCAGAAGATGGAGCACCTTTAATGGTTGCCTCTGGAATGGCTGATATTGGAATAGATTGCCAGGATACTTTGGCACCAGCTTGGGATAATGAAAATCCTCTTCCTGTTACTGCTGTTGCGGCTTTGTTGCAACATAACACATCGGGAATAATTTCATTAAAAGAGAAATCAATTGATAGACCTTCTTCTCTTGAGGGTAAAAAATATTCTACATGGAATAATCCAGTTGAATTGCAAATGATGAAATATATTGTAGAAAAAGATGGCGGAGATTTTAATAAGGTCAATCTTATTCCTTCAACAGTTTATGACGTAATTACTGCATTAAAATCTGGCGACACAGATTCAGTTTGGATTTTCTATGCTTGGGATGGAATTGCTACAGAAAAAAATAATATTTCAACAAATTTCTTAAGATTTTCAGAATTAAACAAAGTTTTTGATTATTACACTCCTATTTTAATTGCTAACAATGATTTTATGTCACAAAAAAGCGAAACATTAAAAAAAGCACTCAAAGCAATCAAGCGAGGTTATGAATATTCAATGGAACATCCAGAAGAAGCTACAAAAATCTTGTTGAAAGCCGCTCCTGAATTGGATAGCGAAATGGTGATGAAAAGTCAAATTTGGATAAATAGACAATATAAAAGCGATTCAAGTCAATGGGGAACTATTAATCCGCAAAGATGGAATGATTTTTATAACTGGCTATATGAGAATTCTCTTACAAAGAGTCCTTTATCAGAAAAAAATCTGTTCACAAATGAATATTTAGACAAATAAAAATGAAAAAAAGCATACTTTCTGTAGAAAATGTAACAAAATATTACGATGACAACCCAGTTTTAAAGGATATTTCAATTCATCTTGATGAAGGTGAATTAGTGTGTCTACTTGGAATTAGTGGAAGGGGAAAAACGACTCTTTTCAATATAATTTCAGGATTAATCTTGCCTTCTTCAGGAAAAGTTTTTTTGGAAGGCAATGAAATAACTGGAAAATCAGGAAAAGTTAGTTATATGCTGCAAAAAGATATGCTTTTGCCTTGGTATAATATAATCGAAAATGTTGCACTTCCTCTAATTATTCGGGGCATGAAAAAGAAAGACGCTTTGGAAAAGGCTGATGTTCTTTTTTCAGATTTTTCTTTAGATGGAATACAAAAAAAATATCCCTTCGAACTTTCTGGCGGAATGAAACAAAGGACAGCACTATTACGGACATACTTGTTTTCGTCAAAATTAGCACTCTTGGATGAGCCGTTTAGTGCGTTGGACGCAATTACAAAAATGCAAATGCATAAATGGTTTTTGGACGTAATGGAAAAAATCAAATTATCAACATTGTTTATAACGCACGATATTGATGAAGCTATTTTGCTTTCGGATAGAATCTATATTCTTAGTGGTGAAAGTGGACAACCTGGAATGATAACAAAAGAAATCGTTATTAAAAATGCAAAACCACGTTCCTCTGATTTTTCACTTTCCTCTGATTTCATTGAAATTAAAAAACAAATACTCGAAAGTTTGCAAAATTAACTTTTGTCATAACTAAAAATTATGACTTTAGATAAAAACAAAGATTTTTATTGTATTCAAAATATTTAGTATTCTGTTGTAATGAAAACATCAATTATAGGATTTCCACGCATTGGAGAAAAACGCGAACTTAAGTTTGCATGTGAAAAATATTTCAAAGGCACTATTAGTTCTGATGAATTACAAAAAGTAGCGTCTGATATCAGAAGTTTTGGCTGGAAAAAGCAAAATGAAAACGGAATAGATTTTATTCCTTCAAATGATTTTTCTTTTTATGACAATATGCTTGATACAGCTGTAATGCTAGGTTGTATTCCAGAGCGCTATAAAAACTTAAATTTAAGTGAACTTGATACATATTTTGCAATGGCACATGGATATCAAGGTGAAAAAGGTGATGTAAAAGCTCTTGCAATGAAAAAATGGTTTAATACTAATTATCATTACATTGTTCCAGAAATTGATGCAAAAACAAAATTTTCTTGCGATATAGAAAAAAGCAAGCCTGTAGTTGAATTTCTTGAGGCAAAAAAAGAAGGGTTTGACACAGTTCCATATTTAATTGGCCCATATACATTTCTTCATTTAGTTCACTATTTTGATAATAAGAATTCGCATGATTTTATTTCTGAAGCAATTGCAATTTATGTAAAAATTATTAAAAGCCTTTGTGAAAAAGGGGCCGAATGGATTTCACTTGCAGAGCCAGCTTTGGTTTTTGATATGGATAATCGCGAGGTTGCTTATTTCAAATCTTTTTATAGTGAATTTCTATATGAAATTCGTTCTGTTTGTGGAATTAAGATTCTTTTGCAAACATATTTTGGTGATATAAGAAACGTTTACAAAGAAGTTTATTCTTTAGGATTTGATGCAATCGGTCTTGATTTTTATGAAGGCAAAGAAACTGCAAAAATAGTAAATGATTCTTTCCCACAAAATACAAAACTTTTTGCAGGAATTGTGTGTGGAAAAAATATTTGGCGAAACGATTATTCTAAAACACAAAATACAATTAATGAAATAGCTAAAAAAATTTCATTGGAAAATATTGTTATAAATACTTCTTGTTCCTTGTTGCATGTTCCATACACCACAAAAAATGAAACAAAACTTGATTCAGAAAAAGTAAAATATCTTTCTTTTGCCGAAGAAAAACTTGAAGAAATAAGAAATCTTTCTGATTTGTTTAATGGAAATATTGATGGAAAAAATTCATTAGAAAATAATCAAAAACTTTTTGCAACTCAAAGAACAATTCCAAATCAAGAAGTAAAAAATAAGTTGTTAAATCTAAAAGAAAGTGATTTTGAACGACTTCCGTCATTTGCAGAACGTGAGGCAATTCAAAAAAAAGAATTTGCTCTTCCTTTGTTTCCAACAACAACAATTGGTTCTTTTCCTCAAACAGCTGACGTTAGGGCGAATAGGGCAGCATTCAAAAAAGGTTCAATCAGTTTAGATGAATATAAAAAATTCAACAAAGAAAAAATTGCTCAATGTATTAAACTTCAAGAAGAACTAGGGCTAGATGTTCTTGTTCATGGAGAATTTGAAAGAAATGATATGGTTGAATATTTTGGCGATCATCTTTGTGGCTACATTTTTACAGAGAATGGTTGGGTTCAGTCATATGGAACAAGATGTGTAAAACCTCCTGTAATATGGGGTGATGTTTCACGAAAAGAAAGCATTACTGTTGAATGGTCAACTTTTGCTCAATCATGCACTAAAAAACCAGTAAAAGGAATGTTGACTGGTCCGGTTACTATTTTGAATTGGTCATTTCCTCGTGAAGATTTATCACTCAAAGACAAAGTTTATCAAATTGCCCTTGCAATGAAAGATGAAGTTTTGGATTTAGAGAAAAATGGAATTAGAATTATTCAAATTGATGAAGCTGCTTTACGTGAAAAACTTCCGCTTAGAAAAACTGATTGGCATTCATGTTATCTTGATTGGGCTATTCCTTCTTTTAGAATCTTGCATGCACATGTAAAGCCACAAACTCAAATCCACACACACATGTGCTATAGCGAATTTGGTGATATAATAAAAGATATTGATAATATGGACGCTGATGTTATTACATTTGAAGCTTCACGTTCTGATTTATCTATACTTGATGATTTAAATAAAGCGTCATTTCGAACTGAAGTTGGTCCTGGCGTATATGATATTCATTCTCCAAGAGTTCCTTCTGTTGAAGAAATAAAATCGGCACTTGAAAAAATGGTAAAAAAGATTGATACTTTAAAGTTATGGGTAAATCCTGATTGTGGATTAAAAACAAGGGGCGATGTTGAAACAAAAGCTGCTTTGCAAAATCTTGTTGAAGCTACAGTTGAAATTAGAAAAGAATATATAAAAAAGTAAGGATAGAAAAATGAGTACAGCTTTTTCTTTTGAAGTATTTCCACCAAAAAAAACTATGAGAATAGAAACAATATACAACACTTTAGGCGAGCTTAGAAATCTAAAACCTGATTTTATCAGCGTTACATATGGTGCAGGTGGAAGTGTAAGCGACAGTAACACAATAAATATTGCAAATTATATTAAAGAAGTTTGTGGTGTAAAACCTGTTGCACATATGCCTTGCCTGTATATGACAAAAGAAAAAGTACTTGATACTCTTTTGCATCTAAAACAAAACGGCGTTGATGATATTTTAGCTCTTAGAGGAGATGCAATTGCAGATAGTGTTCCTGTAGGTGATTTTAAATATGCAAGCGATTTAGTTAAATTTATAAAATTAAATGAAAGTTCAATTGGAGATGGCAAAGGATTTACAATTTATGGTGCTTGCTATCCAGAAAAACATCCAGAATCGAAAAACGTAATTGAAGATATTTCATATCTAAAACAGAAAGTCGATTCTGGGGTTACTCATCTTTTGTCGCAATTGTTCTTTGATAATTCTAATTTTTATCGCTTTGTTGAAAGTGCAAGATTGGGTGGAATAAATGTTCCTATTGAAGCTGGAATTATGCCAGTAATTAATAAAAAGCAAATTGAACGTATGGCCAGTATATGTGGTGCAAATCTCCCTGAAAAATTTATAAAAGTAATGAATAAATATGAAGATTCACCAGAAGCTCTTCGTGATGCAGGAATCGCCTATGCAGTTGACCAGATAGTTGATCTTGTTGCCAATGGAGTGGAGGGAGTTCATTTGTATACAATGAACAATTCTTATGTGGCACAAAAAATCAATGATGCTGTACGATCTCTTTTTTAATCAAAATTGAAAGATTTTACGAAAGAAGAGTACATCCATATTCACCAATGCATTTTTTTAACTCCGTTATATAATTTTTTGTGCATTGGCTAATTTGTGTTCTTGTGTTTGTAATATATCCCACTGTCATATTGTCATTAACATCAAGTGGAACTGACACTATTTGACTTCCATTTAAATCGCTTGTAACAACACCGCTAGAAATTGTGTAGCCATTAATTCCAATAATTAAATTGAAAAGTGTTCCTCTATCGCTAACATGGATATTTTTTTTGTGTAAAATAGTGCTTTGAATCTCTTCAGAAAAGTAAAACGAATTCTGATCTCCTTGTTCAAAAGAAAGATATGGATAATCCTGTAAATCATCAAACGTAACAGATTTTTTCTGTGCTAAATCACATTTTGAGCTAATAAAAACGTGGGGAGTTGCTGTAAAAAGTGGAGTAAATTCAAGATAATTTTCCAATAAAAGCTTATTCATTATTTTTCCGTTAAAATCGTTCAAATAAATAATTCCAATTTCACTTTTCATATTTTTAACATCATCAATAATTTCTGAAGTTCTTGTTTCTCTCAAAATATATTCATATTCATCTGAATCTGTAGATTTGATTAAATTGCAAAAAGCATTTACTGCAAAGGCGTAATGCTGTGTAGAAATTGAACAGAGCTGACGAGAAGGTTTTTTGTTTTTGTAGTGATTTTCTAAAAGTACAGTTTGTTCCAAAACTTGTCGGGCGTAAGATAAAAACTCAATTCCGTCGCTTGTTAGTGAAATTCCTTTTGTGTTTCGGTTAAAAATCTCAATTCCAAGCTCATTCTCCAAATCTTTTACTGTATTCGAGAGAGCCGGCTGGGAAATATAAATATTCCTTGCCGCTTCAGTTATCGAGCGATATTCAACAATTTTGATTACATATTTTATCTGCTGTAAAGTCATAAATAAATCCAAAAAGTAATAAAATTATACAATTGTTTAGAAAAGAAGTCATCATTGATGTTTTTGCAGATGAAATAAAAATCTGTTCTCATAGCACTTTTGTATTAAAAAATCAATTCTTCATGCCGAAAATAAGGTATGCCTGTAAATAGTTATGAAAAACCAGATTTTTGGTCTCAAAAAGCCTTTCAAGAAGGATATCCTGCACGTTCTGTATATAAGTTAAAAGAAATTGACGAAAAATTTGGATTTATAAAACAGAATTATACAATTTTAGATTTAGGCTCAGCTCCCGGCAGCTGGACAACATTTCTATTACGAAAAATGGACGGAACTGGAAAAGTTGTTTCGTGTGATTTGAATCCGCTAGCAAAATCAGTAAAAAGCGATAATCTTCTATTTATTCAAGGAGATTTGAATGCTGAAAATGTCAGAAATGTTATTAAAGAAAATGGATTGTATGATTTAGTTGTTTGTGACGCTGCTCCAAAAACTACAGGGAATAGGGTAGTTGATACAGCCCGTTCAGAGCAGTTAGTTGAAATGGCAATTTGGTATGCACAAACTATGTTAAAAACTGGTGGAAATTTCGCAGTAAAAATCTTTCAAAATGGCGATCAACAGTCGTTGCTAAAAAAAATGAGAGAAGTTTTTACAACAG
>JAAZCS010000379.1 GCA_012513125.1 Treponema sp.
AAGGATTTGCCAATGCGGCTCCAATTGCAGCAGGAAGACCAAAACCCATTGTGCCTAAAGACCCCGAAGTAAGAAATGTTCTTGGTGCTTCAATTGGGTAATATTGAGCTGCAAACATTTGGTGCTGACCTACATCTGTTGTGACAATAATGTCACTTGGATTTAATCCAACTTTTTTTGCATTTTCTGGAATATTCATTAAGAATTCTCTTGGATTTACAAGTTCTTTATTACCACTAAAATCTTTTGGACGACCGCAAAGAATTGAGTCTGTTTCCTTTTTTAGATTTTGGATTTTTTCTAACCAAACAGACCTCGCCTCTGATTCCATCCACGCCTTTCCATATTTTTCTTGCTTTTCAGAAGAAACTTGAACTAAAATTGGAAAAACTGATTCAACGTCTGCTATAAGCGAAATATTAGACTGAATAATTTTGTTTACTTCAGAAGCATCTATATCAATATGAATTATTTTAGCATTTGGACAGAATTTATTTACGATACCAGTTGCTCTATCATCAAAACGAACTCCAGCAGCAATAACAAGATCTGATTCATACATTGCATTATTCGCTGCAAAAGATCCGTGCATTCCTACCATTCCGATAAACATATCAAGACTTTTCGGAACACTTCCAAGCCCCATCAAGCTTGAAACAACAGGAAGCCTATAACTCTTCAAAAACTTCATTAATTCTTTTGATGCGTCCAAAGTATTGCAACCGCCACCACAATATAGAACTGGCCTTCGAGCAGTTACCAATTCATCGGTAATCTTGTCAATTTTTAGAAGATATTCACTCTGAGGTGTGTAGAATTTTATATCATGAAGCTTTACGTTTTCTATATCAGGCCACTTTTCAAATTCACATTTTTTCAGTTGAACATCGCGAGGAACATCAATTAAAACTGGACCGGGTCTGCCACTTACAGCAATTTTGAATGCATGTGGAATGGCAGTAAGCAATTCTTCTGGAGATTTTACCATTATGCTGTGTTTTGTTATTGGAAAAGAAAGACCAAATGTGTCTGCCTCTTGGAATGCGTCTGTTCCTATTAGAGAAGTGTTTACCTGACCTGTAATAGCAATTATTGGAATTGAATCAGCATGAGCATCTGCTATTGAAGTAAGAAGATTCATTGCTCCAGGACCACTTGTCGCCATACAAACAGCAACTTTTCCTGTACTTCTTGTTATACCTTGTGCTAAAAATCCTGCAGCTTGCTCCTGGCGGACGAGAACGTGACGAATTTTACTTTTATATAATTCATCATAAAGAGGAAGAATTGAACCACCTGGCATTCCTGCAACAGTTTCAATATCGTGCATCTTTAATATTTCAGTAATAATTTCAGAACCAGTTTTTTTAATCATTTTAAATCCCCTATCAAAAATCAGTTTATAATCGATTTAAACCAGATAGCCAAATTGCTGACAGCAAAAAAAAAGCCCTCCGGTTATCCAGAGAGCTTTCTATACCATTTAAGCATATATAGATTTTATAAATCCATACAAGGTACTAGCGCTCCGGTTACCTGTGTAACAGTGACGACGACGAGAACTAGTACTAGATTTACAAAAATTAAACTCATACAATAATTTTTACATAAAATTTTGATATATGTCAAGTGCGTGTCCGTTCTAAATACATTTAGGACACTCTAGGCAG